>JANMZN010000232.1:0-5380 GCA_031383285.1 Segetibacter sp. | reverse complement strand
TGGTAGTTATTAAGTAAAGCTGTGTCTGCGTGGGGTCTCCAGAAAGGGACCCTGCGCTGTTAACAGGAATTGCTATTTTAAGCTAAATTTATCACCCTTTACGCCACTCTTGGTATTCTTTACCAGAAACCTATTATGTAAGCAGGTTTGCCGGTGAAGAACACATGCACGAGCAAAAAAAGTAAACAATAATTACAGAAAAATAGCAACCTAACCTTCAACGGGAGCTGTTCTTCTTTTCATTGAAAATCGAAGTGATCATATAAAACACCTCGACTAGCGGGGCATTAATCTTAGCTTCCAGGTGACTTCCGCAACACCTGGAAGAACGGGGGCTAAAAATAGCCTTGTGTTGTGCGTTCGCCTTATTCTACAATTTTTAGCGTGTCAATTCTGTCAAAATGCTTTCTATTAAGTGTCGCTAAAGGCAAGCTGCGAGCAACTGCTGTTGCCGCAATAAACAAGTCTGCAAGGTCAATCTGTTTCCTTTTCTTTTTTAACTCACTATTTATAATAACTGCAATGTCAACTGATGCTTCGTCAAAAGGAATAATAGTAATCGCTTGAAGCACATTGTCCCAAAATGCTAATTGATTTGAAGTGGCTCCAGAATAGATTTCGTATTTAGTAATTGCCGAAATAGCAAAAGAATATTCTTGTCGTAGTAAAGCTATCCATACAGATTTGTCCTTGTCGGTGTTGCGGTAATAATCAATTAGGATGGAAGTGTCAACCAATATTATTTTGTCCGCCATTGGTTGATAGCTTTTCTGTTTTTAAAGATTGTTTCCAATTGCTTTTTTGTGGCAGTAGGACCATTTAAAAGCAATGCTTCTAAATCAACTTGCTTATGGCTTTTAGGTTCCTTTTCAATCTCTGCTTTTAATTGCTTCAATTGTCTTGATGGCAATGTCTTTACGATTTTAAGCAGCTGTTCAAACGCTATGTCTACTTGTACTAGCATAAGATCAAATTTAAGAAGTTTTGTCGAATTGGAAGCAGTCAAAAAAGGTGAGGCACAAAGCTTGTATTTTCGTTACTACACGCAACGTACTAAAAACAGTCCAATTCTTTTGTCCGTGATTGTATTGCAGCGCAGCCGTTGCATGGTGTTATCACCTGCGACTGAAGGGCGGGGAAAAGGCGTTTTTCGCCGCTCCTAGTATGCTTTACCAATAGCCTATAATGTAAGCAGGTTTACGTTTACGACTGGTACGTTTGATTATTTTTGCCAGACATAGTCTTGCTTTCCATGTATAATTTAAAAGCCCTTCGGAACGCTTAAACCTGCAAGGGTCGTAAATTTAACCGATAAGGCCAAAGAAAATTAGACTACTTTCACGCCGCTATTGGTATGCTTTATCAACAGCCTGCATTGTGGGTAGGTTTACGACTGCTGCATTTGATTGTTTTTACCGGGCACAGTCTTGCTACCCATGTATAATTTAAAAGCCCTTCGGAACGCTTAAACTAGCGGGAATTCCACAACCTTCGAGAGCAAATTTTGTGCTTACTGTGGCTAATAATTTGATGGATTAATGAATAAATTTTATAACAAAAGAAATTTACAAAACCAGAAGATGGCTACAATAAAAGAATTGGAAGAAGTTGAATTAACCCTGGCACGCAAAGAAATTACCACTCATAAGGAAGCTAATGAAAAACTTTCTGCTGAATTAATTTTGGTTCGGAAGGAGCTTGTCTTTCAGAATGAAGAGAAAGGGAAACGGGCTGCTGAATTGGGTATTGCTAACATCGAACTTGCTTACCAAGATGAGGAAAAATGGAAGCGGGCAAAGGAATTAATCATTGCTGATAAAGAACTTGCTTTTCAAAAAGAAGAAAAAGGAATACGAGCTGCGGTGTTGGGAATTGCCGATAAAGAGCTTGTGTATCAAGATGAAGAAAAAGAAAAACGGGCTGCGGAGTTTACAATTGAGAATTAAGAAATAATTTATGAAATTTTTATCCGATAAAAAAATAACCTTTGTTCTATCCCTTGCTATTGCTGCATTGATAGCGGTATTGGTGATTTTCTTTTTGAGTAATAAAAAAGTAAAATCAACCAGTGATATAGTTACGCATACACAGAATGTGCTTCAAAAGAGCGATCATGTATTGTTGGATATACTGAATATTGAAACTGGAGCCAGAGGGTATTTGCTGACAGTAAATGAAATTTTCTTAGATCCATTAATTAAAGCCGAAACTACTATCCACACTGATTTATCTTCGCTTACTACCATCACTCAAGATAACCCAAATCAGCAAGTACGAATAGATTCCTTGAAAAAATTGGCAGAGGAACGATTGGTTTTGGCAAAAAAAATGGTAGCTGAAAAGCGGCAAAACAGATTGAGTGAATTGGAGATAATAAATAATTTAGAAAAAGGAAAAATAATTACTGACCAAATCAAGGCAACCATTGCGGCTATTAAGGCAGAGGAATTTGGCTTACTGAGAAACCGCAAAATAGAGAATGAAAAAAGCAACAAAAATTCCAACGCTATTTTCTTTGTGTTGCTTAGTTTCTTGCTTGCTATTGTAGCATTAGTAGCACTGATTATACGAAATCAAAAAATCAGAAATAATGAGTTAGAAGCATTCACCTCTTCACAAAATTCATTGTCTAACTATACCCGAAGTTTAATTGAAGCAAGTTTAGATCCGCTTGTTACCATCAGTGCCAGCGGAAAGATTTTAGATGTGAATGAGTCATCGGTAAAAGTTACGGGTGTTCCTCGGGAAAAGTTGATCGATACGGATTTCTCCAATTATTTTACCGAACCTAAAAAAGCACAGGAAGGTTATCGTCAGGTTTTTGAAAAAGGTTTTGTGGCAGATTATCCGCTAACGATAAAACATAAGAACGGTAATCTTACCGATGTGTTATACAATGCTTCTGTTTACAAAGATGATAAAGGCAATGTGCTTGGGGTTTTTGCGGCAGCACGGGATGTAACAGAGCAAAAAAAATCTTCACAATATGCCCGTAGTTTGATTGAAGCAAGTTTAGACCCGCTTGTTACCATCAGTGCCACCGGAAAGATTTTAGATGTGAACGAGGCATCGGCAAAAGTTACGGGGGTTCCCCGGGAAAAGTTGATCGACACAGATTTCTCCAATTATTTTACAGAGCCGACAAAAGCACAGGAAGGTTATCGCCAGGTTTTTGAAAATGGATTTGTGGCTGATTATCCCCTAACGATAAAACATAAAAACGGTAATCTTACCGATGTGTTATACAATGCTTCCGTTTACAAAGATGATAAAGGCAATGTGCTTGGCGTTTTTGCAGCAGCCCGGGATATTACAGAGCAAAAAAAATCTTCACAATATGCTCGTAGTTTGATTGAAGCAAGTTTAGACCCTCTCGTTACGATCAGTGCAACCGGAAAGATATTAGATGTGAACGAGGCATCGGTAAAAGTTACGGGTGTTCCCCGGGAAAAGTTGATTGACACAGATTTCTCCAATTATTTTACAGAGCCTACAAAAGCACAGGAAGGTTATCGCCGGGTTTTTGAAAAAGGTTTTGTAGAAGATTATCCACTAACGATAAAACATAAGAACGGTCATCTTACCGATGTGTTATACAATGCCTCTGTTTACAAAGATGATAAAGGCAATGTGCTTGGGGTTTTTGCAGCAGCTCGGGATGTTACAGAGCAAAAATGGGCAAAAGATTTACGGATTGCCAACAAAGAACTAGCCTTTCAAAACGATGAGAAAGAAAAAAGAGCAGCAGAATTAATTATTGCCAATAAAGAGCTGGCTTTTCAAAATGAAGAAAAAGAAAAGCGGGCAGCAGAATTGATTATTGCCAACAAAGAACTGTTAATACAAAGTGGAGAAAAAGAAAAAAGGGCGACAGAACTAATTATTGCAAACGAAGAATTGGCTATTCAAAATAACGAAAAGGAAAAGAGAGCGGCAGAGCTAATAATTGCCAACGAAGAACTTAGTATTCAAAATAAAGAAAAAGAAAAAAGGGCAGCAGAATTAATTATTGCAAATGAAGAACTGGCATTTCAAAATAAAGAAAAAGAAGACCGGGCGGCAGAACTGATCATTGCCAATAAAGAACTGGTAATAGAAAGTGATGAAAAAGTAAGGAGAGCTGATCAATTAACCCTGGCCAACATAGAAATACAAAGAAATTACGAAGAGCATTTTAGCCATATGGCCGATCTGATGCCCGATAAAATTACCACCACCAATACAGAAGGTTATGCTACATTTTTTAACCAAAACTGGATAGATTATACCGGCTATACTTTTGAAGAATTAATAGGATTTGGGTGGACCCATATTATGCACCCCGATGAAATACCCGAAATACAGAAACGCTGGACACAGAGCCTAACTACCGGCGAAGACTTTGAAATGGAAATGCAGTGCCTGAGCAAAAACGATGGCTACAAATGGTTTCTTACCCGTGCCGTATCCATTAAAGATGCCAATGGGATTATCAAAAGCTGGATTGGCACTTCTACCGAAATACAAAGAGGAAAAGAAGAACAACAGCGGAAAGATAATTTTATAAAAATGGTGAGCCACGAATTGAAAACGCCGGTAACATCCATAAAAGGTTATGTGCAAATGCTGCTGATGATACTTGGCGAAGAACATGCAGAACTGTTTCCAATGCAAATGAAAAATTCGCTGCTACGGGTAGATCATCAGGTAACAAGGCTTACCCGGCTTTTAACCGAAATGCTGGATCTTAGCAGAATAGAAGCTGGTAAGCTTGAATTACAGCTTGAATTATTCAGCATCAATACTTTGGTAAAAGATACAGTAGATGACATTAGCCTAACCAACCCAAAACATACCATTCACCTGCTCTTCGATTTTGTTTGCAACATGTATGGCGACAAGGGCAGAATAGAACAAGTGGTCATTAACCTGGTTACCAATGCCATTAAGTATTCGGCCAATAGTAATAAGATAGAAGTGAGCATCCGAAAAGGCGAAAAAAACATGGTGTTGGTAAGTGTAAGAGATTTTGGCATTGGCATAGATAAAGCTGATCACAAAAAAATATTTGACCGGTTTTTTAGGGTCGAAGGAAAGATGGAACAAACTTTTCCAGGCTTTGGTATAGGGCTTTTTATAGCTAAAGAAATTATTGTAAGACATAAAGGCTATATTACCGTTGAAAGCGAAAAGAGCCGTGGCTCGGTATTTACTTTTGCATTCCCTTATTCAACTGAAACCAATATATAAAATGGAAAATTTCGGAAAAATATTAGTGATAGACGACGACCCCGATATTGGGCTGATGATGAAGATGATGCTAACGTATAAAGGCTACAGCGTGTTAGTGCTGGAAAAAGCAGATGAAGTGGAAGAAACACTAAGTAAGCATAAGATTGAT
>JANMZN010000123.1:0-5199 GCA_031383285.1 Segetibacter sp. | reverse complement strand
GGCATCAGTAGATAAATAAAATCAGCCGATGATAACCCTTGAGCAAACTTAGTTCCCCTGCCTTCTCGCCTTTTTTTCAATTGATAGCTAATGGAAGTATTGGCTTGTCCCTTAATAGCAATCTTAAAAGTACCTGCTTTTGCATTCGATGCTATATTAAGGTCAACAAACAAGTAATTCTTATTCTCGACTTTATGAACCTTTTCTACACTCACTCCGGGATAACTAATATTCACTTGAGGGACACCAACTCCAATCCCTCTATCATGAATCATAAGTTGTAACCTTTGATTCTTCATACCTGCCCACCAATGAGTAGGATAAACATCCTGGCCATGTAATATTGAAATGGAAATAAAGGTGACAATGGAAAAAAGGGAACGTTTCATTCTTTATAATTTTTTGAATTAAAATGCCTAATATTCGCTGCTACTATTTGATTCCTCACGGGTCTCTTTTACAACAAAGTAACAAATCAAGCCTGCCAAAATCATAAGGCCACCACCAATTTGCACTGCAAGGACTCTATTATTGTCCAATAAATTAGTCATAATCCATCCAAAAAACAAGGATGCTATAATCTCTGGTAATACAATGAAGAAATTAAAAATACCCATATATACCCCAATTTTATTCTCTGGCAATGAACCTGCAAGCATTGCATATGGCATTGACAATATACTAGCCCATGCAATACCCACACCTGTCATACAACCATACAGCATATACTTATTAGATACAAATCCAACAGAAATTAATCCTATAGCACCACAAAATAAACAAACGCTATGAGTCAATTTTCTTCCAAGTTTTGATGCAAGAAAAGGTATGATAAGCGCTACTATAAAGGCAATTACATTATAAAATGAAAGTGTCAGGCCAGCAAATTCAACCCCTTGTGTGTAGAGAGAATCCTTTTCGCTAACTGCACCAAATACATTTCGGGCTACTGCTGTGCTGTAATAAAACCACATCAAAAACAAACCTGGCCATGTAAAAAATTGTACAATAGCCAATTGCTTCATTTTCTTAGGCATATTGGTAATACAATGGGTTATTTCTTTTAAACCCCCACCAAATCCTTTGTTGCTTTCTTTAACCTTATCCTTAAAAGAAATATCTTCTGGTGGATATTCCTTAGAAGTGAAAATAGTGTACAAAACAGAAACCAAAAAGATGGAACCACCAATGTAAAAAGCATACTTAACTGAATCTGGAATGCCGTTAGTACTTTCTCTAGAAAATCCGAACCAATTAGCCATCATCCATGGCAAAGCGGAAGCAATAGTTCCACCAAGTGCTATCATTAAACTTTGCATAGCAAAACCAAATGTGCGTTGCTTTTCAGACAATTTATCTGCCACAAATGCTCTGAAAGGCTCCATTGCAATATTACCTGAGGTATCAAGAATCCACAAAAGACCTGCTGCCATCCACAATGCAGAACTGTTGGGCATAAAAAATAAACAAATCGTACTTAATACTGCACCTACAAAAAAGTATGGCCTTCTTCTACCCCACCATGGGTGCCAGGTTCTATCACTCATATACCCTATTATTGGCTGAACAATCAATCCTGTTAATGGTGCTGCCAAAAAGAGAAGCGGAATTTGCTCAGCACTCGCATGGAGATACTCATAAATTGGCCCCATGTTGGCCCGCTGAAGATCCCATCCGAATTGGATTCCAAAGAATCCAAAGCTCATATTGAATATTTGAAAAAAGGTCAGCCTCGGCTTTTTAATACGAGAAGGAGTTGAAGCAACATCCTGCGTCATGTCATGCGTCATAAGCAATCGTTAAGCAATGTTTAAATGTGTAATAATTACATAAAAGATAAAAGTAGTAAAAAAAAACATCCTGTTTAGGATGTTTTATAAAAATCGGAAAAAAGCAAAGGCAATTTTGTGTTATGCTATTACAAAACCATCAGGTAAAATAGCATTTTTCTTTACTACAATGATGTCGTCTTTGATTGTGTATAATTCATGTTCCTGGTTTACTAACCCCCTGCCTCCAACTATTTTTACATCATTCCCAATGCGGCAGTTTTTATCAATAATTGCATGTTCAATCAGGCAACGTTCGCCTATGCCAACTGCAGGAATGTTATTATCTGCATTTTCTACCATTTGCTCAATAGTTTCATAATAGTCATTCCCCATGAGGTAGCTATCAATAATTTGTGTGTCTTTTCCAATTCGGGAACGAATACCTACTACACTCCCTTTAATTTTGCTTGGATGCAAAATAGCACCTTCCGCAACAATACTTTTTTCAACAATTGTATTGGTATATTTAGAAGGTGGCAACATCCGCGCTCTAGTATATACCGTATTGGTATTGTCAAATAGGTTAAATGGAGGTATTGGCTCAGTCAAGGAAAGGTTGGCTTCATAAAATGAATAAATGTTTCCAATATCAGTCCAATAACCTTCGTATTGATAGCTTGCAACTCTGGAATTTCCAATAGACTGAGGCATTATTTGATTGCCAAAATCAGTCGAATCTTTCATAGTGTCCTGTAACAATCCAAACAATAATTTACGATTGAAAATGTAAATACCCATAGAAGCAAGGTAATTCCGTCCCTGAGCCTTCATCTCATCACCGGTATCACTTACCCAATCAGGCAATACATCCACCTTTGGCTTTTCTACAAAAGAAGTAATCATACTATTATCGTCCACCTTTAATATACCAAATTCGCTTGCTTCCCGAGCTGCTACAGGTATAGTAGCAATAGAAATATCTGCTTTGGTTTTTATGTGGTGATCAATCATTTCTATAAAATCCATTTGGTACAATTGGTCTCCACTTAGAATAAGCACATACTCAAAATCGTAGGTCTGCAAATGTCTTAGCGATTGCCTTACAGCATCTGCTGTTCCCTGATACCAACTCGGGTTGTCTGGAGTTTGTTCTGCAGCTAAAATGTCCACAAAACCTGTACTGAAGTTGCTAAAAAGGTAAGTGTTTTTAATATGCCTGTTTAGCGAAGCCGAATTAAATTGTGTGAGTACAAACATCCTGTTGATATGGCTGTTGATACAATTACTAATTGGAATATCTACCAAGCGGTACTTTCCTGCAATTGGTACTGCGGGTTTACTACGACTAGCGGTTAATGGATGAAGCCTGGACCCTGCCCCGCCTCCTAAAATAACTGCTATAACTGATTTAGAATGATTTGGCATATAATATTAAATTGCTTTTTATTAATTCTATAATTTTTGCGTAAGTTATTATACTCTTCAATTAAAACAAGAAGATTGTAGATAAAAATATAATTGTTAATGCAAAATTCTTAAAAGTCACTTGTCAATATTACAAAGATTGATAAACATCAATGTATTGTTGTGCACTGCTATCCCAACTATTGTCAATTTTCATCATTCTTTCTCTCATTTTCTTCAATTTAGCAGGTTCATTATAATATAGATCAATGGCTCTGTATATGGCATGTAGGAGATCGCCAACCGAAGCATGTAAAAATCTAATACCATAACCATCTTCATCCCCCATATCTACTACAGTATCTTTCAACCCTCCAGTTGCCCTCACTACTGGCACTGTGCCATAGCGCATAGCATACATTTGATTAAGTCCACATGGTTCAACACGACTTGGCATCAATAAAAAATCAGCTCCGGCATACATATGATGACTAAGCTTTTCATTGTATCCAATATAGGCATTATAGCTACCAGGATAGGCCCCGGTTATGTTTTGAAGTTGCCATTCTACTTCAGTATCCCCGCTACCCAAAATAAGGAAATTTACATTCTGGCTGGCCGTTTGTAGGACAGTGAAAATAGTTGCTGGTAATATATCAGCTGCTTTCTCCCCTACTAACCTTCCAATAAAGACAATCAACGGTTTGGTTTCATCTAAATTAAACTGTTCGCAAAGGGATTGTTTATTTTTCGCTTTCCCCTTTACCACTTTCTTAAGCGAAAACTTTTCATCAAGATATTTATCTGTAGAGGGATTCCACACTTCGGAGTCAATGCCATTTAATATACCAACACATTTTCCACGTTCGAACTCAAATAAACTTTCCAACCCGTTGGCAGATTGCCTTAATTCATCAAGGTAACTCCAGCTTACTGTTGTAACCTTATCTGCACATTTAATTCCAGAAGCTAAAGAATTTATTGTTTTCTGCCAATCTAGCATTCCGGATTTCCAAGGATCATAATTAGGCAAATAATAACTTTTGTCCCAACTCATCCATCCCTGGTATTGCGCATTATGAATTGTAAATACTGTTCTAACGGAAGAAAATGCCTGATTATAAGCGTAGCAATAGCGCATCATAAAAGGAATGAGTCCAGTATGATGATCATGGCAATGGATAACGTCCGGCTTATTGGTCCAATGGCTCAACCAATGCACCACAGCCAACTGAAACGCCACAAATCTTTCTATATCGTCATCATAACCATAAATTTTCTCACGGTCAAGAAGACCATATATTTCTACAAGATAAAGATCAAATCCAAGCTTATTTGTTTGTTCTTTAATTATTGTGTATTCAAATTCCCGATCTCCTAAATAAGTGCGGCCTTTAAAATCAACCACCCATTCATTTTCATACAAAAATTTGGTTTTGTACATTGGCATAATGACCCGAGCAGTATGACCAAGCTTTTGCAAGTATTTTGGAAGTGCTCCAACTACATCCCCTAACCCCCCTGCTTTAGCTACGGGGTAGCATTCAGCGCTTATGTGTATGATATCCATTTCAAATTTTATGCGAGGTAAATTAAGTAACATTTTGTTACTAGCAAATAAATAGTGAAATTGCCGCTCAATCACATTGGCTTCATTCATCAATTAAAACTAAAACTCCATGGCAGGCGCTACAACAAACGTTGGTTCTTCGCATCAAATTAAGTCCTCGGGAATACCCACAAATTATGGGGCACTGAGTACTTTGGTCACTGTTTTTTTCTTTTGGGGTTTTATTGCAGCCGGGAACAGTGTATTTATTCCTTTTTGTAAGCATTATTTCAATTTGGATCAATTCCAAAGTCAATTAATTGATTTCGCGTTTTACCTTGCTTACTACCTTGGCGCGTTGGGCTTGTTTGTTTATGGTGCATTTGGCGGTAAAGACCTGGTAGCGAAATGGGGTTATAAAAAGAGTATCGTTTATGGATTGTTGTTCTCCGCTATTGGAGCAGTAGCGATGAT
>JANMZN010000109.1:0-1642 GCA_031383285.1 Segetibacter sp. | reverse complement strand
GACCAACTGGCTTAATACCGTCCATTTCAAACTGTATTTTATATCCCTGCAATCCTTTTATGGTAAAAATATCCGGTGACAAGGGTACTAATTCAAAATCTCCCTGCCCCGGTGCAGATACCCAAAGAGCGTTATCTTTTATCAAAGTGGTGGAAGTAAGGGAAATAGTTTCGAATTCAAAAGCACCCACATATTTTTCCAATTCTTTTCCAGTAATTGTAAATATTGCTTTGCCCTGAAGCTGATCTATTTTTTGTTTGGTTTCATCGCTTTTTGTCAGGGCCCATGCTTTCTGGTAATTGGCTATTGCTTTCATCGTATCTTTTTGGGCAATAAAAACATCTGCATAGGAATCATACACATTGCCACTTTCGGGAAAGTTTTCAATATTCATTTCAAATAAGGCTGCGGCTTTTGGATATTGTTGAAGAGAAAGTGCATTATAGCCCAATCCATTTACCAACATTTCTGGTGGGGAAACTTTATAACCAAATTCTTTTGATACTTTTTGGTAATGCTGTTTCATTCGCTGAACTATTTCTGTGCCCGGTCCCATAAAATCTGCCGGTAAAAATTTAAAACGGTACCAGCTAAAAATAAAACGCAATCCATCATATTCGCTGATAAGCGGAACAGAGCCATGGTCATCATCAGCATAATATTTGCTTGCATATTTCAACCCATTTTGCGGATTGGACTTAATAAATTTATCCAATGCAAAAATGGAACGGATATGTCTTGTATCTGTAGTGGTATCTTTTTTCATTTTCTCCAGTGTCATTCCTTCGTTCATGGTATTGGCAATACCTACATACAAACTTGTGCTGGTATATTTTTGTGCAAGTAGTTTTTTTTGGGTGGCTTTTAAAAACTGTTCTTTATCATACCACATACTTGGGTCTATAGCAATATAGGCATTAAAAAGCCTGGTATGATTTGTAATAATATTCATTACTGTCAGGCCACCAAATGAGTGACCTATCAATACGTTGAAAGGTTGTGTGGGATAGATTGAATCAATATGCGGCATCAGTTCTTTCTCAAGGAAGGCTGCAAAATTTTCGCCACCACCGGTGGTTTTTGAAAAATTACTGTCCATCATGGGCGGGTCGCTTTCTATATGTGTTGGCGTAAGATCCCTGGTTCTGTCTGTATTTGGAATTCCAACAATAATCATTTCCGGAACAATTGTATTGCCATTTACCTGGCTTAATTGCTGTATCATACCCACTACAGATTCAAAATGACCATCACCATCAAGCAGGTAAACAACAGGATAACGCTGACCGGGATTTTGCCCGCCTGATTTCAAATTTGGTGTATATATCCAAACCTTTCTTTTTTCTTTTAGGACAGTGGAATAGATACTATCTACTTTTCCGATTACAATTTTATTTTCTGTTTGTCCATAACTACACAAGCAAAAAGTCATGATCAGAATAAATGATGAAGCATATTTCATATACTAAAATTTAATAGTCGTTGACGATCTTATGATCCTTTTTCCCCTCTTGTCTTTGTCAAATGTATTTCAAATTCACATATAATGGTAGGCGTTTAAAAAATAGGGGATCCGGTGCTATTCATCTGCCGATCAACAATCTATACACACCATCTTTGGCATTTATTCAACCAGGCTGGA
>JANMZN010000084.1:0-20274 GCA_031383285.1 Segetibacter sp. | reverse complement strand
TTTACTTCGTCACTCCACCTCATAACATGTCACTCCACCCCCCAAAAGGTCACTCCGACGAAGGTTGTTTCCCCAACTCAATCATAGGGTTGCCTCCTTGAGCTTGCCCGCCAACCGGCTGGTCGGCAAGACAATGCGAGAACCTTCACTTTTCTGCATTGTCATTGCACCTCTTACATTGTCACTCTACCTTTGTGTATTGTCACTCCACCTCTTACCTTATCACTCCGCCTTTTTGCATTGTCATTCCGACGCAGGAGGAATCCCTCTCCGCCGCTATGGGTAGCCTCTCCGCCGCGTAGAGGAGTCTCCTCACTCAATGGTGTCATTCAAAAATTCCCAATCAGGATTTACAGTTGCAATGAGTGCTTCTTTTTTGCTTCTCCTCCAACCTTTAAGTTCCTTCTCTCTTACAATTGCATGTTGTATCCACTGAAACCTTTCGAAGTAAATCAGGAAATGAACATTGTACCTACCTGTAAATGAACTTTTAGTATCCCTTGATTTTGCATTGCTTTCATGTTCCAGTAATCTTCTCTTTAGGTTATTGGTTACTCCAATGTATAAAACAGTTTTGATCTTGTTGGTGGTTATGTAAACGTAGTAATTGTGGTTGGATACGTTGTTCATACTTGCTTTGTTTTGGGTTGCCTCTCCGCTTCAAACATTGTCACTCCGACTCTTACCATTGTCTCTCCACCTCTTCCATCGTCACTCCGACGAAGGAGGAGTCTCTTTTATCCGCTATAAGTTGCTTCCTTTAGCTTGCCCGCCGACTGGCTGGTCGGCAAGACAATGCAAGATCGTGCACTTTCTGCATTGTCACTCCGACGAAGGAGGAGTCTCTTCCGCTATGGGTTGCCTCCTTGAGCTTGCCCGCCAACCGGCTGGTCGGCAAGACAATGGGAGAACCTACACTTTCTGCATGCTCACTCCACCTTTTCATGGCCACTCCACCTCCAACATTGTCACTCCACCTTTTACATTGTCACTCCGACGAAGGAGGAGTCTCCAACTCAATCATAGGATTGCCTTCTATTAACATGCTACAGCAAACAAGCGGAAAGACAAAGCGAATAACTTTAACCAATTTAAAAGCGCTTTAACGCTGAAACTTATTTTTAAGCATTGCCAAAGCGTCATCCATCGGCAATACAGGTTCGGGTTTCTTTATCGGGTTACTTTTCCAATTACCAACATGAGGTTGCTTTTCTTTTTGCTGAGGCATTTCCTGAGCTTGTTTAATGGATAAGTTAATTCGCTTTCTAGCTATGTCTACTTCCAGCACTTTTACTTGCACCTTTTGGTTTAGTTTAACCACCTCATTGGGATCGGCTATGTATTTATGTGCCATTTCAGATACGTGTACCAAACCGTCCTGCTTAACGCCAATATCTACAAATGCACCAAACCGGGTAAGATTGGTGACAACACCGGGGACAACCATACCTACTGCCACATCTTCCATTTTGAAAATGTTTGCAAATTCAAATTGCTGCGCTTCACTCCGAGGATCGAGACCGGGCTTTTGCAATTCCTTGAGAATATCTTTGATCGTGAGTTCGCCAAACTGATCATTGATGTATTGCTTCGCACTGATTTCTTTTATGATCGTTTCATTGCCTATCATAGCACTCAAATCCACATTTTTATCTTTCGCCATCTGCACAACCAAATCATATGCTTCCGGATGTACGGCACTTGAGTCCAACGAATTTTCACCATCCTTAATTCTTAAAAAGCCGGCGCATTGCTCAAATGCTTTATCTCCCAATCGAGGTACTTTCATCAATTCTTTACGGCTGCTAAACTTACCCAATTCATTTCTGTACTTTACAATATTATCAGCTAGCGAATCAGAAATGCCACTTACATAACTCAAAAGGTTTTTACTAGCGGTATTCAAATTTACGCCTACGGCATTTACACAACTTACTACTGTTTGGTCCAACCGCTCTTTTAGCCTGAATTGATTTACATCGTGTTGGTACTGCCCTACTCCTATGCTTTTAGGATCAATTTTTACCAACTCAGCCAACGGGTCCATCAGTCGCCTGCCAATGCTGACAGAGCCTCTCACTGTAATGTCTTCATCAGGAAATTCCTCCCGTGCAGTTTCAGATGCGCTATAAATAGATGCACCATCTTCATTTACCAAAAAGACGGGCAATCCCAGGTTTAGTTTTTTAATAAATTGCTCTGTTTCTCTTCCCGCCGTTCCATCGCCAATAGCAAAGACTTCTATGTTATACATATTTACAAGGTCACGAATAATGTGTTCGGCCTCATACTGCTTATTGCCTTCATGAATAAAAATGAGGCTTGTTTTTTGCAATGCACCTTGCGCATCCAAACATACTATTTTACAGCCGGTTCTATAGCCCGGGTCAATAGCTAATATGCGCTTGCTACCAAGTGGTGCACTTAGCAATAACTGCTTCAAATTTTCTGCAAAAACGGTAATCGCTTCTTCATCTCCCTTCTGCTTCAAGGCTGATCTGAACTCACTCTCCAGACTTGGCTGCAACAACCTTTTATAAGAATCCCTGATCGCTTTTTTTATTTGTTCGTTACAAGTACTTAGACCTTTGATGTATTTGTATTCAATCATTTCAATTGCTGCTTCTTCATTCGGCGAAATGGCTATTCGTAAGTAGCCTTCCAGAAAGCCTCTTAGTATGGCGAGTATCCTGTGCGATGGAATCTTTGATATGAGTTCTGAAAAATCAAAATAATCTTTGTACTTCACTCCTTCCGCTTCCTTATCAGCTACAACCTTGCTTTGAATAGTGGCCTCCATTTCAAATAACTTCCTCATTTTGGCTCTTACTTCTGCATCTTCATTTACCATTTCTGCTACGATATCCCTTGCGCCTTGCAATGCTTCATCTGCAGATGCAATCGTTTGGTTTACATAAGTAGCTGCTATAGATGAAACATCAATATTTTTTTGTTCGAGTAGTAGCAAAGCCAATGGCTCCAACCCATTTTCACGGGCAGTTTGCGCTTTGGTTTTTCTTTTCGGTTTATAGGGCAGATAAATATCTTCCAATGCTGCAAGGGTGGTTACTTTATCAATCTTGCTTTGCAATTCAGGCGTCAACTTTCCTTGTTCTTCAATTGTTTTCTCAATAAAAGCCTTTCGTTCAAAAAACTCCTTCATTGATTTTGACTGGTCCTGTATTTGTTGAATTTGAACCTCATCGAGGTCTCCGGTTTTGTCCTTACGATATCGGGCAATAAACGGTATGGTAGCGCCTTCTTCTAATAATAACAGCACAACCTCAACCTGCGACTTTTTGAAATTTAAATTAGCGGAAATGTCTTTTGCAAAGTCCAATGTATTTTGATCTGGCATTTTCGTAGTTTGTAAAAAGTGGGCGAAAGTAAAAGCAACCATCGAATAAACTGTTAGGAATTATCCACTTTGGCAATTTTTATTTTAAAAAACAACCTTTTTATCAACAAAAAAAATCTCCTCGATTTTACTCGAAGAGACTTGTGGTATAATCAAAACTCAAGGGGGATGACTACATTATTTGATTTTTTCCTGAACTTCTTCTAATGTAAAGGCAACTATGATGCCAGGAATACTAATTGGTGCGCCTATTTGTGCCAGAAAACCACTTTTTACATCTCCTGTTTTAAAAGTTGTAAAACCTATCCTGTACAAACCAATGGTTAGTGATTTTAGTGGATCGCCTGCATCGCTTTTAATGCGCATGAGCGAATTATACTTACTCCCTCCTGGATTGGTAGGCATTTCACTACTGTCATCATTCTTTTCAATAGTTGCCTAGGTTGCAGATTTTCCTTTTTTGCTAATATCAGCAGAACTAACTACACCTATTGCCCGATCAAAAGAAATCCAGGTGTCAAGGTAGCTAGATTTATCAGTTGAATTGTTCTGATAAGCAGGGCTTTGAAAGTCTGTCTCAGAAGGTTTCTCATTTTCAGGGACAGGAAAAATCATAAGAATACCTAATTCATGAGCGGCAATAGGAATCCAAACATAAACGTAGTAATACTTCTTGGCGCCTTTCTCTTCATCAGGCTTGCTGTCTCCACCTACGTATCCGAAATAACCAACCACTGAATTATAAGGCACTCTTATTTCTTTGCCCATGACACTTTTTTTGCCCAAATCCGCTCCGGACTTGCTCAATTTTTGAGCATTCGATTGATTGTTTAATGCTGCTACAGAAAGCAGTACTGCGAGGTTTTTTTCACATTGCTGCAAGTTTTAATTATTAAAAAATGAATTAAATGTTTTGAAATTAAATTCCACTGAAGCCCGGAAAAGAAACCAATTAATAAAAGATGAAAAGAAATAAATAAATGCGGACAAGCAACTCACACTGAGGTAACTAAAAATAAAAAACGGGGCACTGATGATTAAGTCCCTAATTCAAAAATTCGCTGAGGATACTTAGATGCATATTGATAGACCAATCCCCTAATGTATTCGCTTTCGGGGTATTGCGTTACATGCTTTTTCACTTCTTCTATGTGGCTGTAAGTAATGTTTGATGGTGCATATCCCATACCATAAAATTTTCCTTTCTCCATTAATATTACCCCTCGCTGATCTTCCTTTTTCGGTAACATCACTTCCTCAAACAAGGCAAAGCTTGGCAATGAAGAGCGAAGGTGCTGAACAGCTTTTTCAACCCTTTCATTGTATTCTTTTGCAGATACCTTTTCTGCCAATGTAGGCCCCGGGCTAACATCCAGGAAACATAATCGGGCACATAAATCATAGTTTGTTATTAATTGCTTCATCAAATTGATGCCATCAATCAGCAAATTGAAAGTGTACAATGGTTCTAGTTGCTTTTTCTTTTTTTCAATAATCATTCGTTGGTAACCGCGTCCATCTTCATATAAATACAAACCGTATGTCTGCTGAAAACTTTTTAGGCTACGGTTGTACATCGGCCAAAGCCTTTTTATTTCTATACTTTCCAAGATAAAAGCCATTAACTCTGAGCCACAAGTCTGAAAAGAAATATTATAAATCTCCCGAAGAAAGTCTTGCTTTTGTTTGCCTGTTTTATTGTTTGAAAAATGACTGGTCACCCGCTTCTTCAGGTCCTTAGCTTTACCAACATATACAATCTTTCCTTTTTGGTTATGGAAATAATACACCCCGGGAACCGAAGGTAACTGAGCAACTTTTTCAACTGGAAGATGAGGTGGAAGAAACTGGTCTTTTGATTTTCCCTTAAGCATTGTTTTTATTTCTTCGCTCTTGTCACTCTTAATTATTTGTTCAAATAATTTTACTGTTGCCATGGTATCTCCGCCAGCACGGTGCCGTTGCTCTATCTCAATACCAAGGCTTCGGCAAATGTTTCCCAAACTATAGCTTTGATATCCTTCAAATACTTTTTTTGACAATCTAACCGTGCACAATTTTTTACAATCAAGCTGGTAACCGAGGTGGTTGAGTTGATGTCTGACAAACGAATAATCGAAATTGACATTGTGCGCTACAAAAACCTTGTCATGCAGCATAGCATAAATTTTTGGAGCCACTTCTTCAAATAGCGGTGCCTGGCTAATCATTGCATTGGTAATGCCCGTTAAAGATTGAATATACCTGGGAATAGGCATCTCAGGATTGACCAATGTTTCAAAAAAATCTATCACCTTCGCTCCATCGTGAATAGCAATGGCAATTTCAGTGATGGCATTTCCACTGGCATAACCTCCTGTTGTTTCAATATCTACAATAGCAAACATAAAGTGCTTAAAGGTAAGGATTAGAATGGATAGGTAAAGCCACTAGGAAATTGAATGATGGAACTCAAAGCTATTTGATAATTACATTATTAAAAAAGTTTTCAAACGATAATATTTTCAATTCAACCAACCTATTCCTATCACAATTTCACTTGAAATCAAACGATTATAGTACTTAAACAAAAAGAATAATCACAATATACATAGTGGGAAATTGGTACCTTTGGAAGTCAATTTTTGTATATAATATTCCAATCGACAATTACCTTTGAAATAATTACGCATGAATTAATCTTTTATTTTCACTAATTGGTAAATTGAAAATTATTCGTTCATAACTGCTAACTAAAACAACTATATGAAAATTATAAAGCTACTATTTTTAGTTTTTTCGTTTTATCCGCTTATAACTAAAGCTCAAAAACATGAGATTGCTGTTGAGGTATTTATAGAAAAATTACATTATTCAGCACTCGGCAGCAGTTCAAACGAAGTCGTATATAAGTTTTATCTTGATTCCATAGACCCGTCAAATCTTATTACCGATCAATGTTTTTCCATTTCATCAAATGAAAAGGAGTACACAGCCGACAGTTCCAATAATCCCAACATTGCTTCCAATAATAAGCTCAAAATATTCAACGTTTCATCTCAAGCTGATACGCTTCATTTACTAATGGAAAATTATGAAAATGACAAAGGTGAATTGTGCAACTATGACAAAGGAGACGATGATCATTTTACCACAAACCTTGAAGTTTATTTACCCGGACTAATGCCCGGAATAATGAATGGGCCATTTACCATAGAAAATGAGAAATTTTCAGCAATTGTAAGGATCCGCCTTGGCGTACCTCAACCTGAAGACATAGTTGAAGAAAGTGGCGAAAAAGTATATGAAATTTCAAAACCAACAACCATAAAGACCTCTTTAGATATAAAAAACAAAAGTGGCATAAGCTATTATTGGCAGTATAAAAACAGTCAATCCAACAATTGGACCGACCTTTTACAACCAACTACAGTTGGATCAATCACTTTCACTGCCAAAAATCTTTTCAATAATCCAATTTCTAAAAGCGAAAGTATTTCCTTTAGAGTAAAAGCTGCGAGTGGAGAAATCAATAGCTTATTCAGTGAAGAATTATCTCTTCTGTTTTTGCCAAATGCGCCAATCTTAAATTACAATGAAATAACAACTACCCCTGCATGTCCAAAAAGCGGCGCAGGAAGTATTATAATTAAAAATTTCAACAACATTACTGATTCAATTTATTATTATCTGGTAAAGGGAAGATTATTAGAGCAGGAATATTACCCCGACAAAATATTGGATTCGCTCAAAATAGCTAAAGGTAAACTATCAAAAAGCGAATCAATTTCAATTAATAACCTTGCAGAAGGAGATTATATATTGGTTCTACACAATGTCAATATTCCGGTTGGTAAAGTATTTATTAATTATCCATTTAGCATCCGACAATTTCAGGAATTAGTGGTGAAGCAAACAGACATAACCAATACTAAGTGTGACACTACCAATGATGGTGTTATTGATATAAGAACAGAAGGCGGCAATCCTGCAAAGTTAAGTTGCTTCATTGATCCGCCTGCAGGCAAACGAGTACTAGATGACATTGCCCGAAAAGTAATATTTTCAGCATTACCCATCGGTATTTACCGGGTTATCATCCAAGATGAATGTTTACAGGCTGTCACACTAAAGAACATTGAAATCAAGAAAGATCCGACTATTCTTAATGGCGCATTACAAGTCATCAAGGAACCAATAAATGATGGAAATGAGGGGGCTATCAAAGTTGATATAAGTGGCGGATCAGGTTTGTATGCCTATACACTGATAACCAAAGATGCTATAGTGAAGAAAGCTGTAACAAATAGTTCGACCTTAACGATAGATCAATTGCAAAAGGGGGATTACAGGCTAAAAATCAAAGACAGCTTAAGGCATTGCGGAAGCGTTTGGGACACCTCATTTTTATTAAATGGAAAGATTGTAGTGATTCCAAAAGAGTCTTCTTTCTTCACAGGTAGTTCAAAAGCAGCAAATAAAGAAAAAACAATAACTGCTATAGATACATCTTCAGCACCCAAAAGGCCCCGTGCAAATGCTTCTTTTACCACAACAGATGACCAGCACTATTTTTATAATACAACAAAAAGAACATCACAAACCAAAATTGGATACAAGGAAGATGAAATAGACAATCAGGGGTTTACAATAGTGGTGCAAAAAAGTAAATACCTAATGACCATTTTGGATAGTAAAAACGATACCTTAGTAATTTATCCAGTTGTATTTGGAAACAATGACCAGGGCGACAAAATGCAGGAAGGCGATAGAAAAACGCCAGAAGGGGTTTATAAAATTATAGAAAAGAGAGCCCATGCAGAGTGGTATAAAATTATGTTACTAGATTTTCCAAATGAAAAAGACAGGATTGAGTTTCGTGATTATAAGCAAAAGGGGCTAGTCCCACAGGATGCAAAAATAGGGGGAGAAATAGCCATTCATGGAACTAGAGATAATGAAGATATTGAGATTGATAGAATGAAAAACTGGACAAATGGGTGCATCGCCACAAAGAATATTTACATGGAACAATTGTATAAGTATATTGCAGTCGGTACAAAGGTGATCATATTGAAATAAAATTTGCGACTTTTAATTTATGAGACAAATCAAGCTAAGCTGTTTATTTTGGTTAATAATTAGTTTACTAAGTATAACAAGCTTTGGGCAAAATGAAGATTTCGCCAACATAACAATTAAAGCGTCCGGTCTTCCGATAACCATCAAGGTGAATGGGACCATCATTGATAAGCTAGATCCAAGAAACATGCTTATCATCAATATTCAAGAAGGGGAAACCAAACTTATTATTCTAGAAGACTCGGAAGGAAAAAAATATGCTAAAGAAATAAAAGCAACCAAGGAAGATAAAGGAAAAAACTTTTTTGTACAATTTCCTTCAAATAAAATCATTGACACAGGTGCATTAATTAATCCTACACAAAAAGGAATTCCTACTAAAGCAAATACTGTATCTAACAAAATTAATCAGTCAAGTGATTCTATCAGAAAAACAAATGCTAATAATAGCGTGATCAAATCGTCAACACTCACCAATACAGGATCAAAAGAATCTGCACTAAAGATCAAGTTAGCTGCTACTTTATTAAATGAAAAATTGACCAGTATAAGTGAAGGAAAAATAAATTTGGATGATACCGCTGTAATACTTGCCTATAGCAAAGCCAAAACAGAACAAGACAACGCTGCTGGTAAAGCGATAACTGACACATCAGCATTAATGAAATCCATTAGAATTTATGAAGCAATGAAAAGTGGCAAAAGGCCATTAAGCAAAAATCTTGTTGTTGCCTTAAATGCTAATCGTGCTACTGATCTCCCTTACTTTGTTAACAAAAATAATATCGGAGAATTAAATATAGACGACAAACCATTGCTGCTCCAAGCACTTGAAAATAATAGAAATGAAGCCATCATTAAATTCATTGCTGAAGTTGCAAATGGAAATGAAAAAATAATTAATCCGACCAATTACACTTTTTCACAACCTTATGAAAATTATTATCTAACACCGTTGGCAAAAGCATGTATAAATGGCGACACCAATATCATCAACATTCTGATTGACGCAAATGCACGCTTCTATCCTAAAGGATTGGAGGAAGAACATGCTATAGACCAGGCTAAATTTTTATGGGAACAATTTGGATGGAACAAAGATGTCCGTTTATTAATTTCAAGAAGGATTCCAGATTTTCCAAACCCTGACAAAGACAAAACGGATGCTGTTAATGGCATTGAAACAAATATGATTTTTGTTGAAGGGGGTAGTTTTAAAATGGGCTGTAAAGGCGACAGGGCAGACTGCGGCAATATCTGGCCATTAATTGATATGAAAGTCCGTTCCTTTTACATTTTAAGGTATGAAATAACACAAAGTTTATGGGAAACAATCATGGAAAGCAATCCAAGCATCAATGCTACTTGCGAAAATTGTCCCGTAGAAAACATCAGTTGGGAAGATGTACAACTCTTTATTCAGAAAGTAAACAACCTGTCTGAAAAGAAATTTCGATTGCCAACAGAACAGGAATGGGAGTTTGCTTCTAAAGGTGGATTACAATCTAACAACTATAAATTTTCTGGCAGTAACTATATTGATAGCATTGGATGGTACAAGCTAAATAGCAGCAGTACACAACCTGTTGGAAAAAAGCCTCCTAATGAATTAGGGTTGTATGATATGACAGGAAACGTATTTGAGTGGTGCAGCAATTTTTCATCAGACAATTTAGAGATTTATTTAAACGCTCCTCAAGGAGCATCAAATGGTCAAGAAAAAATTATTCGCGGAGGTTCCTATGCTAAAGGGGAATATTCATGTGGAGTTATCAGAAGAAACAATTTCTACTTACGATCAAAATCGCCTGAAATTGGATTTAGATTAGTATATGATGCCCCCTAACATTCACTCAAACTTAATGTTAGCTGAATAGCCAATCCTCTATCTTCAGTTTCTTTGTATTTGCTGTTCAAATTAAGTGTTGTAGTCCACATGGTAGCACTTACTTTATCAAGTGAAACTGTAGCAAAATCAAGACTCTTTTGAATGCCCAATTGAGATGCTATATTGGCTTTTATTGCACCTACCGTATTTCGTTCGATGCACGGCACTTGAACCAACCCTCCAATAAGATCGAAGGTTATTCCTAGGTGATTTTTCATGATTATTTTTGCAGCCATTGATGCTTTCATATAACCATTGGTATATCATTATTTGCTAAACGCAAATCGAAGAAATATGCTTAGGCATTTTTAAAAAGAAATCTGATTTTCATATTACTTTGAAAGTTATTATTCCTCAAAACATCCTAATGCACAATTAAAAGAACCAATATTTTTTAGTTGTTCGACACTTTTGACTTACTATCTTTTGCCTTTTCTCTGATAAATGTAAAAGGAAGCAGGATATACGCAAGTGAACCACCACAAAAATTGCCTATAAGCGTACTAATGAATATTGTAAATACCAAGCCATCTGTTTTACCAGAACCCATTGTTGCAGGGGCATTTTCTAATAATGTTTCTGATTTTCCATTATGGAAAATATCAGGTACATAATAAAACAACAAAAGAGTAGTAATAATCACGGAAAATAATATGCCCGTAATGGTAGTTAAAAACCCAATTAGTACAATATTCTGAGTACTATCGGTCTGTGTCTTTCTATTGCTTAAAGCAATGATTTGAAATGCTATGGCACACATAAATAATCCATTACCAACAAACAACCACCATATTTCCGAAAAATTTGAAGTTTTCAAAAAAATAAATTCAGTTGCACAAAAAAGTATAGCGGCTAGCAAACCGTAAGTGAAGTAAGTTTTTAAATATTTTTTTGTAAACATGTGGATAGTTATTTTAAATGATATTTTCTATTGTAATTAATGAAAAAACTATTCCACCCCTTAATATTAACTAAAACGTATTAAAATTTACAATAATTAAAAACATTGTTGATTGATATCTTCTTAAAAATAGTTCACAAATTCGATATTTCAGCCCTGTTTTTTAATTCCAAAATGCCATTATATAGAATTTTAAACTTTAGACTATTGAGTATAAATGATTTTTGGTAAAGGGCAAAAGCTTTGGTACTAAATGACATTGAGCAACACCGGAGATTATAATTTCATTCAGTTAGCCTCAAAATAAAAGCGAATAATTTTACAAAGTTGATAGATAAAAAAAATTACTAATGAACATAATCTTCCCCAATTATATTAAGCGTATTTTACGTTTACCCCTAACACTCACTCAAACTTAGCGGTAGCTGGATGGCCAATCCTCCATCTGCAGTTTCTTTGTACTTGCTGTGCATATCAAGTGCAGTATTCCACATGGTAGCTATTACTTTATCGAGCGAAACCTTAGCAAAATCAGGGCTGCTCTGCATAGCCAATTGAGAAGCTGTAATAGCTTTTATTGCACCCATCGTATTTCGTTCGATGCATGGCACTTGAACCAACCCTCCAATAGGATCGCAGGTCATTCCCAGGTGATGCTCCATTGCTATTTCTGCAGCCATTAACGATTGTCTTTGCGATCCGCCCAATAATTCCGTTAATGCGCCGGCTGCCATTGCTGATGAAACGCCGATCTCGGCCTGACACCCACCCATAGCTGCAGAGATGGTAGCCCCTTTCTTAAAAATACTTCCTATCTCCGATGCAGTCAACAAAAATTTGATGATCTTTTCTTCATCATATGTGCTATCGCAAAAAGCAATGTAATATTGAAGAACCGCAGGAATGACTCCAGCCGCACCATTGGTTGGTGCAGTTACTACCCTGCCAAACGCCGCATTCTCTTCATTAACTGCCAACGCAAAACAACTTACCCAATCAAGTATATATTGAAAACTACTTCCTCCCGCACGTATAGATTGTAGCCAACTTTCATAATCATTGTAAGGCCTGCCTACCGTCAATCTTTTATTGAGATCAAATGCTCTTCTTTTTACAAATAATCCGCCGGGCAAAATTCCTTGGGCATGGCATCCCCTGTACATACAATCCTTCATGGCATTCCAAATCTTTAAAACACTCAATTTTGTTTCTGCTTCACTTTTCCAACTGCTTTCATTTTCCATAACTACCTCACTGATGGATAGTCCTGTTTTCATACACCAATGCAATAACTCATCAGCAGTATTAATTGGGAATGCCAACTCTACAGATTGAGCAGAAGAAAGCTCCTCGCCTTCTTTTATTACAAAGCCTCCCCCTATGGAATAATAGGTTTCACTCCACTGCTTGCCGTTATTCATTGCTACCAGAAAAGAAAGCGCATTGGGATGAAAGGGGAGAGAATCCATATATAGAAACTGTATATCCATTTCCGGATTGAATGGAATTTCATATTCGCCACCAAGCTTTAATAATTTATTCTTTGAAATATCATCTATCTTATTGGAAATAAGATTTACATCAATTGTTTCGGGGTCTTCCCCACACAAACCAAGCATTACAGCAATGTCTGTACCATGCCCTTTCCCCGTTTTTGCCAATGAGCCATATAGCAATACTGATATATTTTGCACACCTTCCAACTTGCCCATTTCTTTAATACACTCCAAACAACGCAACGCTGCTTTCCATGGACCAAGTGTATGGGAACTTGATGGTCCGACACCTATTTTAAACATGTCAAAAACAGAAATGGCCTCGTGTGGCATATACATTCAAATTGAGCTGCTAAAATTAACGATGAAATATCGTAAACTAACAATTATTGTATAAGATACCCATTTTCAAATTTAACTAACCTCATTTGGCTGAATAAAATAATAGCAATAGCAAGAAATCTCCATTGACATCTTCCTATCTTTCAATTACAATAGAAAAATATGATAAGCAAAAAAAAGCAGCCTATTTTAAGCTGCTTTTTATTAAAATCAAATTGCTATTTATTCCTTTAAGAATTTAGTCACCTTCCTCTCATTACCGTTATCAATAACGATAAAATACAAACCTGATTGCAACTTATCTAGTGGAAGACTATTAAATCCATTGACTAATGATGAACTACTTCTGATCATTGCTCTTCCACTAATATCAGTAATAGTAGCTGTAGCCTGGCCCTTTAATCCGCTGATATTAAACCTTAACTGCGACCTTAATGGATTACCCACAACCGTTACCGTGAGATCGTCACTTTGGCTAACTACTGATCCTTCTTTAGGAAATGAAGGACGAAGCGTAGTAACCAATGCATTCAGACAATAAAGGTCCTTAGATGCCGCATCCCCATTGGTGGCTTGAAATACCAGTTTATGATTTACCGCAAACCCAAAGTTCACATCGGCAGAAGGAAGGCCAATATTGATATCAGCAACCATTGATGTACCAGTAGTAGTTCCATCTGTTTGCCACAACTCATTTCCATTTGTTCCATTATTCGCTGAAAAATAAAAAGCATTTGTAGTATAAATATAGGAAGGATTAGGAAGTCCATCACCCGTTCCTGCTTTAATATCTTTTACAATTTTTGTACCTGTAACTGTACCATCGCAAACCCAGAGTTCAGAGCCAGTAGTTGGTGTTTGAGCTATAAAGAAAAACTTATTTCCATTAAGCAAAGGGTGGGTTAATACATTTTGAAAGCTATCCCATTTATATGCCAATAAGAAGATAGGAAAACTACTATTGCTTCCTGATACAATATCTTTCAATATAGAAGTTCCTCCACCTGTACCATCACTCTGCCAAATTTCAAATCCGCTTGTATTATTTAAAGCCCCAAAGAAAAATTTAGAACCAATCGTAACCGCATTAAAAATTTGGGAATAAGAGCCGGTCGGTCCAGGGTTTAGATCCTTCATCATTGTTGTTCCGGTGGTAGTACCATCCGTCATCCAAATCTCCTCGCCATTTGCTATGTTATTAGCTGCGAAATATGCCTTGTTTTTAAACATGAAAAAAGGAGCGAAACTGTTTACTGAACCAAAGCTACTTGGTCCAATATCTTTTACCATTGCAGTTCCGGCAGCTGTGCCATTCGTTTTCCACAACTCCCTTCCATTCAATACTGTATTTGCAAAAAATAGCACCATGTTACCAAATTTCGCAAAACCACCAGGTCTAGATGAGGAATCACCCGGACTTATATTCATTAACATAGAAGTTCCTGCAGTCGTTCCATTAGATTTCCATAATTCATATCCTTTGCCCGCTGTTAAAGCAGAAAACAATAAATAACTTCCATTGGAAAACATTTGATACCCGCTTACATCATTACTGCCAAGTATTCCCGGAACTATATCTTTTACTAGTTGAGTATTTGCTGCAGTACCATCTGTTCTCCAAAGTTCTCGACCGTAGGCTGACGTTACACAGGTAAAATATACCTTCCCATTCAATTCAGTAAAATTGTCAGGATTTGATCCAATACTTCCAGTATTTATATCCTTAATAAGTTTGGTACCTGAAGCAGTTCCATTGGTAATGTAAAGTTCATTACCTAACGTGTCGTTATTACCAACAAATATGTACTTCCCATTAATCATTGCACCCCCCGACCGAAAATGGATGGAAGATGATAGTTTTAGTGTAGTGGATGCTGTTCCTTTTGTAACCCACAAAAGACTATCTGTATCTGAGATCAATAAACCTTTTGTAGAGTCCAACGCAAAATAAGGATGAAGGTTTTTATTTGATTTAATATTGGTAACCTGCCCCTCAACAATAGACGAAATGCATAATAAAATGCAAGCAAATAAATAGCGTTTCATTTTTTTAAATTTATGTTGCACTAAATTAGACAACTTTAATAGAAAAAAACATGATTTTGCAACTTTATTACTTGTGGGTTTAGAACTCAACTTTCAAAAACTCAAAACAGTTACTTTATTCTACTAAATATTTTCTACAAAAACTTGATGACTGAAATCTACGCAGCTGTACAAAGTTTTGATTTACTTATACTTTACGCTAAAATGAGATAATATTTAAATTGGATCTACTTTTTTAATGAAGAGGTAAATTTGTCAAATTATAAACATTTGGCATGAAATGATATTTTTGAACAATCAGGATCAATTTCCTCCACATTCAAGCTGTTAACAAAACAAGTTACAATTAAAAATCGTCTCATTATCAAACAAAATTTATACTAGCATTGACTTAAAAAAACGGCTTTAAAAGTATTTTTGAAATGGTCTATTAATAAACCAATTGGTGCGTTTGTTTGATAATACCCATTACAAATACACTCTGTACCTGCCCCACATTTTCCATTTGGCTTAGTTTATTTACGTGAAAATTGTAGTAATCATTCATATCTTCAGCTACTACTTTCAACATGAAGTCAAACTCTCCTGAAATATTGTAGCATTCGATAATTTCATTCAATTCTAAAATGGTTTTGATGAATTTATCGCCTGCATTTTTACTGTGCTGTTTTAAGGAAACATAACAGACCACCATTAGTCCCTTCTTTACTTTGGCATGATCAACCAAAGTTGCGTATTGAGTGATTACCTGACTCTCTTCCATCCGCTTTATTCGCTCATGCACCGGCGTGGTACTAAGGTGGATTTTTTCCGATATTTCTTTAACGGTAATACGGGCATTTTGCTGCAATAAGCGCAGGATTGCCAAATCTTTGCTGTCGAGGGGAACATTGCCAATAGTTGAATCCTCTTTAATAATCGCTTTTGCCATATCTGAAATTGATGTTTATTCTAAAATACTACTATTTTTTGTATTCTTGTACCAAAGTTAAGCAAATAGATAGAATATTCTACTAGGAAAGCTACATTTGCATTGAAATTTTTATTCAACACTTAATAATATTAAAAACATGTCTACAACAACAAACACACAAATTGACTTCAGCTTGAAGTACAAAGTGGCTGATATGAGCCTGGCTGATTGGGGTCGTAAAGAAATCCGTCTTGCAGAAGCAGAAATGCCAGGTCTTATGGCTCTTCGTGCAGAATATGGCGCTTCTCAACCCTTGAAAGATGCAAGAGTTGCCGGATGCCTGCACATGACTATTCAAACAGCGGTACTTATTGAAACTTTGGTAGCGCTTGGAGCTGAAGTAAAATGGAGTTCTTGCAATATTTTCTCAACACAAGATCACGCTGCTGCTGCTATTGCTGCTGCTGGTATTGGTGTATTTGCCTGGAAAGGTCAATCACAAGAAGAAGCTGATTGGTGCATTGAGCAAACATTGTTCTTTGGTGGTGCAGATCGTCCTTTGAATATGATTTTGGATGATGGTGGTGATTTAACCAACATGGTTTTTGATAAATATCCTGAACTAATTCAGCATGTAAGAGGTCTTTCTGAAGAAACAACTACAGGTGTTCACCGTTTGTATGAGCGTATGGCAGCCGGCACATTGCCAATCCCTGCTATCAATGTAAACGACAGTGTTACAAAATCTAAATTCGATAACAAATACGGTTGTCAGGAAAGTTTGGTAGATGCTATTCGCCGTGCTACAGATGTGATGATGGCTGGTAAGGTAGCTGTTGTTGGTGGATATGGAGATGTAGGTAAAGGATCTGCTGCTTCATTGCGTGGTGCAGGTGCTCGTGTGATCGTTACTGAAATTGATCCAATCTGTGCTTTACAAGCTGCTATGGATGGTTATGAAGTTAAGAAAATGATTGATGCAGTAAAAGAAGCAGATATCGTTGTTACAGCTTCAGGTTGCCGCGATTTGATTACCGGAGAGCATTTTAAAGTGATGAAAGATAAAGTAATCGTATGCAACATCGGACACTTTGACATTGATATAGATGTAGCCTGGTTGAATGAAAACTACGGTACTACTAAAGATACCATCAAGCCGCAGGTTGACATGTACACCATCGACGGAAATGATATCATTCTGTTAGCTGAAGGCCGTTTGGTAAACTTAGGTTGTGCTACAGGTCACCCATCATTTGTGATGAGTAACTCTTTTACTAACCAAGTACTTGCTCAGATAGAATTGTGGATGAACCACAAAAACTACGAGAATAAGGTTTATGTATTGCCAAAGCACCTAGATGAGAAAGTTGCTCGTTTACACCTTGCAAAAATTGGTGTGGTTCTAGACGAATTAACTACTGCTCAATCTGAGTATTTAGGTATCAGCAAAAACGGTCCGTTTAAGCAAGAAATGTACAGATATTAATCTTTTATCTCTCAAAGTTGAGGGAGGTTAAAATAAAATAAAAGCTGCCTCCTAAGGGTAGCTTTTATTTTTTAGTAGGGTGGTCCAAAAAAATCAACCAAATGGTCCTATTTCGATTTGCAATCTTGAAGCAAATAATGACAATGGTTATTTTCCAACACTTCCCATTTTTAAAATTTAGGAACATCTGTAGCCGTTAATAAAATCAATCATCGACCAAAGCATGCTATTCTATATCTTTAATTTTCTATTAAACAATAATGAGTTTGGAAATATCAATAGTTAAAGAAACAAAGTCTCCCGAAAGCCGGGTAGCACTTACACCCGATGTAGTAAAGTCGCTTATAAAAGCAGGTTTTAGTTGCGCTGTAGAATCTGGAGCGGGGGTAGCTAGTGGGTTTTATGATGAAGTCTATATCAATGCAGGTGCTGAAGTGTCAAATGACAAAAGTGCATTGCTTGCTAAGGCAGATGTTTTGCTCAAGGTAAATGCCCCAACAATTGAAGAAATAAAAGGATTGAAAGTTGGTTCAGCTTGTATTTCCTTTCTGTATGCCTACACAGTGCCGGCAATAGTGAACCAATTGGTGACAAGCAACATTTCAGCTTTTGCTTTGGATGCTGTACCTAGGATTTCACGTGCTCAAAAAATGGATGCGCTTAGTTCGCAGGCAAATCTTGCGGGCTACAAAGCGGTGCTATTGGGTGCAAATGCCATGGGAAAGATTTTTCCACTCATGATGACTGCTGCAGGGACGATCAGCCCTTCCAAGGTGTTGATCTTTGGTGCAGGGGTGGCAGGTCTTCAAGCTATTGCTACAGCCAAAAGATTAGGAGCAGTAGTAATGGTGACCGATGTAAGACCTGAAACCAAAGAACAGGTAGAATCGCTTGGTGGCCGATTTTTGGAAGTGCAGGGGGAAGGTGTAAAAACTGAAGGGGGCTATGCCAAAGAAGTATCTGCTGATTACCTGCAAAAACAAAAAGAACTGGTGGCAAAACAAATAACAGACTCCGATCTTGTAATTACTACAGCTTTGGTAATGGGCAAAAAAGCACCTTTACTGGTAACAGAAGACATGGTAAAGAGTATGAAGCCCGGATCAGTAATTGTAGATATGGCTGTAGAGTCTGGAGGGAATTGTGAAATAAGCGAATACAATACAACTGTGATAAAGCATGGGGTAACAATAATTGGAGAAGCAAATATACCCGGCATGGTAGCCACCAATGCAAGCGAACTGTATGCAAAAAACATTAGTACATTATTGCTTCACCTGGCTACTAAAGAAGGTTTTAAGTGGGAAATGGAAGAAGAAATCACTAAAGGATCTCTTATAACACATAATGGCGTATTGGTTCATTCTTTTACTAAGGAAATATTGAATAAATCATCAACACCAGCCAATGGATAAACAACCGCTGATCAATAATGATGCAATAGTGGTAGGAGTCCTTTTTGTTATTCTAGCATTTGTATTCAGCACCGCTTCTTCAAAGAAAAAGTCATGGGCGAAATTTTATGATGTAGTCCCTCCTATTTTGCTTTGCTATTTCTTACCCGCACTCCTCAATACATTCAATATTATTTCTGGTGAAAAATCTCAATTGTACCCGGTAGCAACAAGGTATTTTCTACCTGCAAGCCTTGTTTTGCTAACTATTGGCGTAGATATAAAATCATTGAAAAAACTAGGGGGCAAGGCATTGATTATGTTTTTTGCTGCTTCTTTTGGGGTAATGATTGGAGGGCCGATTGTGGTTTTTATTGCAGGAAAAATTTATCCTCCGGTGCTTCATTACAATGGTGAAGAAATTTGGCGAGGGCTGGCAACAATTGCCGGTAGCTGGATAGGGGGAGGTGCTAACCAAGCTGCCATGTTGGAAGTATTTGGAGCCAGCAAATCGCTATTTGCACAAATGATAGCCATTGATGTAATCGTTAGTTACTTGTGGATGGGATTATTATTGTATGGCTGCAGGTACAATGATCGAATCAACAGATGGATTGGTGCAGACAATACCTCCATCAAAGTATTGGAAAAAAAGATGGAAGAAATTGATGCCTCTACAGAAAAAATTCATACCGGCACTAAAGAATGGATTATCCTTTTGGGTATAGCATTCGGGTTAACAGGATTGTCTCATTTTTTGGCAGATAACATTGCCCAATTTTTCAGTACGCATTACCCAGGCTCTTCAAAATATTCGCTAACCAGTGTTTTTTTCTGGTTGGTGAGTATTGCCACATTAGCAGGTCTGGGTTTGTCCTTTACAAAAGCTAGAAATGTACAACGATATGGGGCTTCGGACATGGGCAGTTTGTTTCTATATTTTTTAGTAGCCTGTATAGGAATGAATATGAACCTCAAAGCCTTGTTAGATAATCCTCCGCTATTTGTTGTAGGAGCATTGTGGATTATCATTCACATCACCATAATGATGGTTGTTGCAAAAGCTATAAAAGCCCCCTATTTTTTTATTGCAGTTGGCAGTCAAGCAAATATTGGAGGGCCGGCTTCAGCACCTGTAGTTGCGGCAGCATTTAATAAATATCTGGCTCCGGTTGGCGTTATTCTGGCTGTGCTTGGCTATGCTGTCGGTACTTATGCAGCTTATATTTGTGGGCTAATGATGCAGTATGTTTCTAACATGATACAACAACAATAAAAATACAATATTAAAAAGTAAAAAATGGGAAATTTCTTAAACTGGATAGCAATACATCAACAAATGATTTATAGCATTGTCCTCATGATTTTTGTTGGGATAGAAGTAATAAA
>JANMZN010000013.1:0-5916 GCA_031383285.1 Segetibacter sp. | reverse complement strand
GTCCATCCGCCTTTTCCCGGAAATTTTTCTAATAAATAAACTTGATTTACCAAAGCTTTTTCTGACGACAAAGTTGAATATTTATAATTGGCAATTTAATTTATCAAGGGAAATTGAAAATATTTTTTTTCATTTTTTGAGTGTGAAACAATTCTTTAAGACAATCAATTTTTCATTTCAACATTCATATAAATACGTTACTGATAAATTTTCGAATACTTTTTTAGTTTTTGAATGCCAGCCTATTCATTGGCAGATAATAAAATAGCTTCCCTGTTTAAGAACAAAGCTTTTATTTTACTGTTTTAGAAATAATTATGTAAAGCAAAAAAAAATGAAGCAAGTAATTGTATTAGCAGGAGCGACCGGAAATTTAGGCGAAAGAATAGCGAATGCACTATTAGACAATGGCGCTGAAGTGAGGGCATTGGTAAGAGCAGAAAGTGATGTGGAAAAAATACTTAAGCTGGAACAAAAAGGAGTGAAGGTCATCAAAATAATTAATTGGAGTGCTTCAGAAATATTACCGGTTTGCGAAGGCGCATCTTGTGTTGTTTCGGCTTTGGCAGGTCTTAGGGATGTAATAATTGATGCACAAAAAATTTTGCTTGACGCTGCCATAGCTGCAAAAGTACCACGCTTTATTCCTTCAGATTATTCGCTGGATTTTACCCGGTTTTCTTATGGCGAAAATCGCAACCTGGATTGGAGACGCGAATTTCATGAATACCTTGATAAAACGACTATAGCAGCCACTACTATTTTTAATGGTGCTTTTACTGATATGCTAACCGGTCAGATGCCGCTTATTCTATTTAAACAAAAACTCATCTTATACTGGGGAAATGCCGATCGGGAATGGGCCTTTACTACCATTCAAAACACGGCAGAATACACCGCAAAAGTGGTGATGGACTCAAATACTCCACGTTATCTTCATATAGCGGGTGATCAGGTCAGCCCAAGGCAAATGAAAAAGATTGTAAGTGAAATAACCGGCGAAAAATTTCGTCTTTTTAAAGCGGGCGGTAACGGATTATTGGGTTTCATTATCAAAATTGCCCGCAAGTTTTCACCGGGTACCAATGAACTGTATCCTGCATGGCAGGGAATGCAGTATATGAGCAATATGATTGATGACCGCTCAAAATTGACAAAGCTTGATAACATAAGATATCCGGAAATGCTTTGGGTAACAGCTAAGGATGTATTGCGTGCTTATGAGGTTGTTAGAAATAATATTGCTAATTTAAAATAAACGGTATGGCAGCTTGTGTTCTCAATTATGATGCCCTAATCATTGGCTTCATTTCTGAGGTAGTTAGAGATCATATTTTTCATTACAAAAAAGGGTAGTAATATTGCTAGTAAATTATACTGCAATATGAATATGCCTAACTTCAATCGTGTTTTTGTCAAATTTCTTACTGGTTTCTTTTTTCTTTTTTCACAAACAATCATCGCACAACCTAACCGGCTGAGCGAACAGATAGGTGCAGTAAAAAGTGTAAAAGAAGTACCGGGTGGCTATCGGTTAGAATTGACTAATGCATTCGCTAAGGTTTCTGCTTACAACGCAACAACTATTCGTGTACGAGTTACCAAAGCGCTACCAACAGGCGATCAATCCTATGCCATAGATGAATTAATACCAAAAGGAAAATTCACGGGTAAGGCTGATAATAAAGATGAAATCAAACTGTTTACAGACAGCCTTTTAGTCATCATTCGTAAAAATCCATTCAGGGTTCAGTTTTATAATAAAGCTCAACAATTGATCAATGCTGATGAAGATGATTTGGGCATCAGTTGGTATGGAAACCAGGTAAGTTGCTACAAAAAGCTAAACAAAGACGAGAAGTTTGTTGGGTTGGGAGAGAAGACCGGACCATTGAACAGGCGTGGCAACTTCTACCAACATTGGAACAGCGATGTACCGGGTTATGCTACCAATGCAGATCCATTGTATTCTACTATTCCATTTTTCATTGGCATTCATGACCAACTCGTTTATGGTATTTTCTTCGACAATACTTTCAAATCATACTTCAACTTTGGTGGCGGTGCTGATGAAGAGTTGTTTCACTTTGGGGCAGATGATGGCGAAATGAATTATTACTTTTTTGGTGGTAATACTATGACCGATATCGTCAAAGACTATAGTTTGCTTACAGGCCGCACCACTATGCCACCGCTTTGGAGCCTCGGATTTCAACAATCAAGATGGGGCTACGACAACCCTGATCAGTTTTTAGACCTTGCAAAAAATTTTAGGGAAAAGAAAATTCCCTGCGATGTATTGGTCAGCGACATCAACTACATGGACAATTACAAAATATTTACCTGGAGCAATAAATTTCCAGACGTAAAAGGGATGATGGGAAACCTGAAAAAGCAGGGTTTTGATCTTGTAACCATTATTGATCCCGGCATTAAAATAGAGAAGGGTTATAAAGCGTACGAAGAAGGTTTAGCCAATGATCATTTTGTAAAATATCCCAATGGTAAGACCTTCACAGTTTCTGTGTGGCCGGGCAGGTGCCATTTGCCTGATTTTGCAAAACCTTCTACAAGAAAATGGTGGGGCAGTAGCTTCAAAGACGCTTATGTGACCAATGGCGTTCGTGGATTTTGGAACGATATGAATGAGCCGGCAGGATGGGGTAGAGAGTTTCCTAACCTTGTACAGTTTGGTGATGATAATAATAGGTCAACGTTGTATCAGGTAAAAAATGCCTATGGTTTATTGATGGCGAAATCGACCTATGAGGGAACCAGAGCTTTGATGAATGGGGATAGACCATTTGTACTTACTAGGGCATCCTACAGTGGCATTCAAAAATATTCTGCTCAATGGACTGGTGATAATGTAAGTAGTGATGAACACATGATGCTTGGCTTTCGACTGCTCAATAGTATGGGTATTAGCGGTATTCCTTATGTTGGAATGGATATAGGAGGTTTCATTGGAAATCCATCTCCTGAGCTATTTATCAGGTGGTTGTCTTTGGCGGTTTATTCACCTCTCTTTAGAAATCATACACACTTTGGTTACAACTACCGCGAACCCTGGTTGTTTGGCGAAAATAATACCAATACCATCAGAGGTATTATTGAACAGCGATATAAATTGTTGCCCTACCTCTATAGCAGTTTTTATGAAGCCCACACAAACGGATTACCAATCAACCGTATGCTTCCATTGAACTATACGTTCGAAGAGCAGGTGTACAATGATAAATTTCAAAACCAGTTTTTGTTTGGTCAGCAGTTATTGGTCTGTCCAGTAGAAAGCAATAAGCAAGTTGCAGAAGTATATTTTCCTGGAAAACAAAATTGGTATAGGCTAAGCAACGATCAAAAGTATGATGGCGGAAGCGTGACATTTGTTTCTGCTCCGTTATATGATCCGCCTGTATTTGTAAAAGAAGGAGCCATAATACCTATGCAGCATGTTATTCAAAACACAAAGGAGAAAGGAGACGGTGTTTTGATCCTTCATGTTTGGAAAGGTAGTACAACAAGCTCATTTGTATATTATGAAGATGATGGAGAAACTTACCGGTATGAATCAGGTAATTTTTACAAAAGGTTGATCACCTACGAGCCATCAGGAAAATTAAGGTTAGCTAAAAAAGAAGGTGCATATGGTTCAAAGTTCAGCTCAGTTCAGCTATTTTTTCATGGTATGGGTAACTTATATAGCGCCATCGTAAATGGAAAAGCTGCTAGCTTGAATAAAGAAAATAATGTTCAGAATTTAACTTCACCATTATCAGACGAACCCACTGAAATAAGCTGGCAATAAAAAGTGCTAGGAATGATGTATAACAAAAAGCTCCAGAAAAGGAGCTTTTTGTTATGTGATTATACTATTGAATAATGAAATCTAGCATGGTATTTCCCCAATGCATTATTGTTCTGCCCTCCTTGTTGATCATGAAAGTCAATCTTTCAATGAATTCCGGATTTTGTTGAGGTTCAATATCTACTCTTAATACATCCAGACTAGCATCGTAATCAGAAGTGCCCCATTGCTTCCAATTTTTATTAAATATAAGAGTCCACATTTTTTCGCCCGGAATACTGGACAGGCTGTATTTACCTGCCGGAATGGATTTGTCATTGATGTGTGCTTCCTTGGTAAATTCAATAGTGGTTGCTTCATTAGCGCCGGTTCTCCAATGTTCTCCGAAAGGAGCTATTTCTTTTCCAATTTCTCTACCTTTTACTGCGGGTTGGCTATAATTTATAGTTATCTTATTGCCAAAAGCGGTTGTTTCAGAGGCTTCAGCCGGTGGGCTAGGGCGTTTGGATTTATCTTCTTTAACAGGTTCTGTATTTTTTGTTGAAGTGTTTGATTTTTTAGCTGCCGTTTTCTGGGCTTGTACATCCATTGCCGAAAGCAATCCAAAACAAGTAGTAATTAATAAGATTTTTTTCATGATGATTTATTATTTGTCAAAGTAAGGAAATTTATTTTTTATAAATTGCTAAAGCTTTTCAAAGGCCAACGTGAACTGTGTACTATTGCTACATATTACTTTGAGAAAGTATTTTCCTTTTGGTATTGTTCCGATGTCAATGGTTGAAAAAGACGTTCTTTCCTGAAGGGTAATTCTCCTGGTCATTACTAATTTGCCAAGCATGTCTACAATTTTTAATTGACCCTCAACTTGCTGTTGACTTTCCATCTGTATGCGCAGTTTATCCTGTGTAGGATTTGGGTAAACTGACAATAGAATGATAATGGTGTTATTCACTTTTCTAACAGGACTATATTCAAACTTTCCGTCCTTATCTACTATTTTTAATCGATAATAATTGATTGCTTTGAAAGGGCTGTTATCAACAAAACGGTATTCCATTTTTCCGGCATTCACTATGCCTAGTGATTTAAAACCTGAGCTATTTGTACTTCTTTCTACTTCAAAATATTTGCTGTTTATTTCTTGATCGGTTATCCAATGGAGGAGGTTATTATTGCCATTTTTAATTGCTTTAAAATTAATGAGCCTTAAGGGAAGTGCAATAGCGTTGGTGTCAATAGAGCTACCAATGTTGTAACCGTAGCTTTCAGCTGCTCCAAGTCCGTAGGTAATACCAGTAAATGGTTGATTTGCTTCAACAAGTACTGCGGCTTTTGATGCAGACCATTTACGAATGACTACTGAATACCCGGAAAGATTGGGATGAGGATATAGAACTTTATTTACCGGACTGATGTTGTTCACTAATATGCCATCTATTTTTAAAGAATCTATACCACTTGTTGGAATGGTTAAAATGAGAAAATTAGACGAAATGGCATATTCCGACGTCCTGAAAAAAAAGGTTTTGGTTATTCCTTTTCTTAGTGGGCTTAAAAGTATCATTTCCGGATCGCCATCACCGGTAGAATTGCTGCAACCTCCGAATGAAGGTAAATATTGAGCTACCTGTATTGGTTTATTGGATTGTATGTATCCTGCCTTATTTGTTTCAAACTGGTAAAAGCTGTTTTTTAAAATTGAACCAGCAGGAATTAAAGTGCCATTAAGTTTTACCAATGTGTTAGGGTCTTTTACCATTATTCGAAAAATATTGGTCATAAAGTTGGTGTCGATCGTTCCTCCGGATTTTACGGCTGGTGCAAATAAAAAGCTAGTATCCCATTGTTCGAAAGATAGTAAATGCTGGAAAATAATATCACCTGACCCTGTTGGTGATCCAATGCAGCTGATGCCGGTTCTGCTATTTCCTGCAAAAACACCTATTGGGTGTTGTTTTCCCTGCGCATTAGATATGGACCTGATAGAACTTCCACTTAAATCATAACCCTCGGTGCCCGAAATAGCAGCCCCCAAAATATTAAACACATCACCTTTATTGATTTTTATCAAATAACTTCCATTTGCCTGTCCGCCGCCATTTGGC
>JANMZN010000010.1:0-7332 GCA_031383285.1 Segetibacter sp. | reverse complement strand
AGCAGCTTTATAGAAGGTATAAATTAACTAAAGCTGCTTGTCAATTTCCTGAACTGTTTTATTCCAATCAATATCTGATTTAGATGTGAAATCTTGAACCGGAACAAATTGGTATGTTGTAGAAGTGCCGTGCTGGCTAATTTTTCCTAAACTATGCATAAATCTTGCAAACTTTGTTTTGAGGTATATATCAAGATTTTTACTAGATGCTTTATTTAACTTTAATTCTGCACCTACAACTAAAAATGTTTCCGTACAAATTGTACCAGGTTCACCAACAAAGGAGTTTTGATTATCATCATTCAATTCAGTGCCAATATTATTAGATTCTGGTACGTAAACTTTCCAAAGGTCAACCCAATTTAAATGTGAACTAACTTCTGACTTATTTACATAACCTATAGCTTTTGCTCTTCCGTAGCAAGTTATCGGCTCTTTGAGCCCTTTAGGGCTATTCCTAAATCTATTATCTCGAATAAAGTAAGTTCTAAATCCAAAAGCTTTAGCAGCAGAAATATGTTTTGCAAGACTTTCAAAACTTCCACTCTTGTTTATTTTTTCAATAATTGAAACTCCTATATTATGTCGAATTAGGATGTTTGAATTTTGTGTTTTTAGGCTTCTTAACTTAATACTTGGAGTTAAATCAGCTTTATACGTTAGCACTTTTGTTAAGTCTTTATTATTGTTATAATCCTTTTGCCAGAGGAAATAACAAATTCCACCTCTAATATTCAAATCTTGAAAAATCAATTCGGGATTAAGGAAGTCATGCAATTCTGAAATATGAATGTCATTCAACATCTCATCTCTAAAATTGTCCAGACCTCTGCCACCTGCATACCATCTTGTTGGTATAATTAAAGAGATGTATTCAGGATTATGTTTTTTAGCTACATCCACAAATTGATTGTAAATTGGTAGAGCTGTATTAATATTGGCACCACCCTCTTTTTGTTGATATGGCGGATTTCCGACAATTACATTGAATTTCATCTTCTTATTATTAATTTTAATAGTGTTTTTGCCAACAAAGTTGTTCTCTTTAATTATATCGTACGCAGTGTGGCTTGCTTCAATAAGCTTGATATTTAAATCCAGCAACTTATAAACTTTTCTAGTAAATTCATATGCAATTTTGGAAGTAGGAATTGAGTAGAAATTCTTTGCTACATCTTTTCCAAATCGCTTGTATACCGAATACACAAACTCACCTTGTTTTGATGCAATATCTAATAACATTGTTGAATTGTCAATTGCTTTTGAAGGCAAGCCTTGTATTATTTTATCTGTTACAGTTTCTGGTGTGACAATTTCTGAATCTGATAAGCGACTAAATTTCTTCATGGCGTTACTAGCTCTTTCTATTGGCGAAATAGACATGTCGTTAGCCAGCGTATTAATGTTGTGAATTTTATAATCCAGTTCACTCAAAATAAATGGATTAATGTGCTTTTCAAAGAGCGAAAGCATTTTTCTGTCAAGGCTCAAATTTAAAGCAATACGAAGTTCTTCTGAATTGCCTTTAATAGATGTGATTATCTCTTGTAATGATTTAACTTTGGAATCAGTTAGAAATGCAAAGAACAGAATTCTAGCATAATACATGGCGAATTTACCTTTGTAGTCAACTTCTTTATCACCTGGTGATGTTGAAGAATTTGAATAACCAGCATCACCGTCACCATCACCGCCAGTTTCTGGTTCTCCATCTGCATCAAGCTCTTCGCCATTGCCTTTTGCACCTTTGATTTCTATACCTTGGCGAGACCCAATTATACCTTGTTTTTCAATTTCCGCTTTAATTGCAGCAATATCTAATAATGATAAATCTACAGCAATTGAAGTTGCTTCATCAAGTACACTTCTGCTGCTTGAATATTCACGTACAATATCAAGAACATCGGAAGGCTCGATTTGTACAATTTTATTTTTATTAAGTACAACGATTGGGGATATTTTAAGTTCCTTTCGGATTCTTTCTTCTAGTTTGCTATTGCCGTTTTTCTCTGTATTTACATTATAGATTTGGGATTTATGTTCCTGCATTTGGAACATTCTGTTTGGGTTAAAGTCAACTAATAATGTTTGTGGCTTCATATTGAATTTAACCACATCACCATCAGGCTCTTTAAATACTTTTATGTATTGGTTTTGTAATCGAAAAATGGCTTGGTCATATTCCTGAGGTGAAGAAGTGTCCTTGAGATAAAGCATAGTGTCCCATTCATGAACTGTGCTTCCTGTAAGCATGCGGTTTACAGTTATTGTGATTGTTTTCTTGTTTTCATTTTCGCATTCTTTAATTATGGCTTTAACTGATTCCGTGTCTTTAAAAAGCTTTTCGCTTTCTACACCAGAGATATTTATTATCTCATAATTACTAAGGTGTTTAAATTTGTGACCTTTGATTAATGATTCTAATGCATCACAAGATGCACGGTAAGGCAAAACACAAACTATATGTCGGCACATTTGACCATCTTGGATTTTGTCATAATCTAAGAAGCTTAATAAATTTTCGTCCTTTTCTGTGCCGTCAATGACTTTTAGTAAATCAAGAATTTCCTTTTCGTACTTGAATTTTTTGTGCAGTTTTTTTACTTTTTCTAAGATTATTGATTGAGGTCTGAAAAGTTCTGAAAAAGCATATGTCACACCGTGCTTTTTCATTTCCTCCATCTTTTTCCGAGAAGATTCATTTGGATTAAACGCAAAACGAATCATTTGGGGGAATCCGTAATATGGATTATCCCATTCCTTCACATCGTCTTTATTAAGATTTTCTAAGTCCCACTTTTTTTGGTCCTCAGCAATGTCTGAAAATTGGTAAAATGCAATAACGTCATCACTTGTGAATTCGCTATTCATCAAAATGCGGTAAGGAGTACCCGAAAGATGAATGCGCACTTTTGCTCTAAATGCTTTAGTGGTTACCTCTATGTCGTCTAAATCTAGGTCATTGAGTTTTAATTCATTTTTTATTTCCTTATCGCTGAGTTTTTCATCTTTTAAAACTTTTCCATACTCAGCTGCTCTTGCTCCAAAATGTGTTTCGTCAATTAGTAGTAAGTCAACCTGACTTTGGAATATTTTCTTGTGTTTTGGCTTTATGTTTTCACCTTGCAGGTCTTGAAGTGTGAGAAAGAGAACTACTTTTTGTTTGTTCTTTTGTTTTTCAGCAATAATGCTTTCATTTTGAAGAAGCGAGTTGCTGTCAAGAAAGCAATACCCATCAAACTTAACATGGCTTTCTGTCGTCCTTTTCCATTCTTCTTTTACATCTGCTTTTGCGGATACAACAATTACAAGCTTCGCACCCATTTCTACTGCACAGCACATGGAAGTGAAAGACTTGCCAAAGCGCATAACAGCATACATTAAAAGGTTTTTTCTGCCTTTTTCAAGAGCCTTCTTAAAGTTCTTTATTGTTTCCTTTTGATTTGGTCTTGGGTCAAATTTTTCATTCCTTTTGTATGTATGAGTGATTGGAATATGACTTTCGTCAAATCGATAATATTGATACTTAGGGTCATTGCTTTTATGCCCTTTTTTTATATCCATTATCGCTTCTTCTAAGTCTCTTTCTGTTGCGTTTTTAAAAAATTCATTTGAATAATAGGAGAGATTGTTAAACGTACTTCTCTCTAACCGAACTCTTTTCAATTCATTTTCTAGAAAATAATGGACTGCATAATCTCTAAAAAATGTATCGCCATCAACTTTTGCTACTTCGCCAAATTTCTTTTCGAGATTAGGGAAGTGCTTTCTCCATTCATTCAGTCTTAACTCAATTGGACGATATGTATCACCAACTTTGAGATAGTTTGGAGTTGTTTCTGTTGTAAAAGCATATATCTGAGGTTCAACCCTTCCGATAATCAGCTCATCGAGTATTTCTACATTTATTTGATTCACTTCTGCCATATTCAAATCAGCTTATTTATTAAGTAGGTCAATGAACCTGATTTTTTTACCAGTTGATTTTGTTTCTTTATCTTTTTTATCCCAATCCATAATTATACAATAAATACCATTGTGGGATAAAATATTATTTGTTTTACAACCATTACATTCTTGGATATGTTCTGATTTGTTTCCAAACAAATCTTCAGATACTTTAATTATATCATTACAACTAACTGGAATTACGCCTTTCAATCCATCCATTTGCCAAACATTCCATGAAATTATATGGGCAATAGATTTTATGTTCTTTAGTAAAGGCTCTTTGTCAAACTTATGTTTGTAATTCTCTATAAACGTTGTGAGCATTGCTTCACGTGCAAGGAGCAAATTATCACCCTGCCATTCAAAAGCATAAGTCTTTTTATAGGCAATTTGAGAAGCTTTCAACCAATCAAGTTCAGTTTCGACATTTTCATTAATGACTCTTAATTTTCTGTCTAGAATGCCAATCCTATTGGTAATTGGTATAAACTCGCCAGTTGTGCTGTCATATCTGCTTGTAATATATGGCGCCTCACCGCAGGCGACTTCTAAGCGAGTGTCGTTTACATAGTCTTTCCATATTTTATTATTTGGAAAACAAATTTCCCCTGTATTTACTTCCCAAGTTTTGGTTCCATTACTTAGGATCACTTCACAATTAAATGCGCCTTCTCTTCCAAACCAAGCATTGTCAATTAGATTGTTTTGAGCATTGCACAGCCACGAGGGAGTAAATACTTCAGCCATTTCTTTTGACCTAGCTACTCGCAGAATTTTGTCTTTGTGTACTCTTGGCATTATAATACTACCATAGTCACCTGTAATTAAATTTGGAAATATATGAGAATAATAGCCGTATGATTTTCCAAGATGTTCGTAGTTGTCAGTTGCCCAAAATATATTTTTTTGTGTTGTGTGGTCAAATAATAAAGTGTCGAGAACCTGAGGGTATTTCTCGATTAATTCGTTTTCTAGTATGTCAATTCCGGTTCTCACTTATTTGGTTACTTTATTAGATTTCAAAAGCTCTTTCACATCAATTTTCAGAATATTGGCTATTTCGTAAAGAATTTCCAGTCTTGGTTGTTGCCTGTTTTGCACATAAGCATTTACCATATTGTAGCTTTTTCCTAATTGCTCAGCAAGCCAAGTCTGCTTAATACCTTTTTCTTCTAATACTTCTTTTATTCTGTTCATTGTCCCAATGAGATAAAGCTGGAAAGATAGTTTTAAAATAGTTCGTATCTCGTTTTATAAGATAAAAAGTAGCCTAAAAGTTTGAGTATTTACAGTGGAGCTTCTGAAGGATGTATTATTTTACAAGTTTGGGCTACATGTAGTCTTTGACACTTGAGGTTGAGAGCAGATTTCTCGCCGATATGTTGTACAAATGTTGATAGCTATTGATTCGGCTGGGGAGGTTGGGCTGTGTGATGGCATTTTTAGCTCTTTGAAAGGTTTTGTGACGAGGTTTTGTTCGCTTTGCAATGTGCTAAAAATAGCACTGGGCAGCGTCAGCGAAATTTCAGGGTTTGTCAACCGGGTGCGAAGTGTGCCAATAGGGTGACGTACAACTCCTGTATTGCCTAATGATATTTTAAACAACATGACCTATAGAAAATACTTCTGATCATCTTTCCTGTTGATAACCATTCTTCCAAACGCCAATACTCCCTTATAAAACAATGATAAATACTTGTTTTTTGCTTGACAACAATCATCTTTTGTATATTTAGGTGTGTGGACCTTTACACAGTCATCAATAACAAAAAAAATGATTCAATACAGCACAGCAGAAGAAGCAGTAAGCGTAGTAAAAAGTGGCGATAGAGTTTTTATTCATGGAAGCGCATCTACTCCCATTTATTTGGTCAATCATTTACTCAGCAGGTTTAAAGAACTAAAAAGTGTTGAGTTGGTCAGTATTACCACTTTGGGCAATGTAGATTTTAATAACCCGGATTATACAGGGAGCTTTTTCTTCAATTCGCTTTTTGTATCTGAAAATAGTAGAGCTGTAGTTAATAGCGAAAATGGGGATTATGTTCCAATATTTCTTAGTCAAATTCCCCAACTTTTCAGACAGGATATTCTCCCTATTGATGTAGCCATCATACAAGTTTCTCCTCCGGACAACCACGGCTACTGTTCACTTGGCACCTCTGTAGATGTAGCGAAAGCTGCGATAGAAAAAGCAAAATTTGTAATTGCACAAGTAAACCCACTAGTGCCTAGAACGCATGGAGATAGCTTTGTGCACATCAGCAACATCCATCATTTCGTTTACCAAATAAGCGAATTACCTGAAGTAGATTACTCCGGTAAAAGCAATAAAGCAGTTGAACTAATTGGTAGAAACGTAGCCTCACTAATAGAGGATGGCGCTACTTTACAGATGGGCATAGGAAGTATACCTGACCAGGTCCTAAAAAATCTGATCCATCACAAACACCTGGGTATTCATACAGAAATGTTTTCTGACGGTGTTATTCCCTTGTTGGAAAGTGGAGTTATAGACAACAGCATGAAAAAACTAAACAAAGGCAAATCCGTTACCGGCTTCTTGATAGGTACTAAAAAATTGTACAATTATGTAAACGACAATCCGGCCATCAGAGTCATGGATATAGCTTATGTAAATGATACCAGCGTCATCAGAAAAAACCCAAAAGTAACAGCTATCAATAGTGCTATAGAAATTGACCTTACCGGACAGGTTTGCGCTGACTCCATCGGCACTTTTCAATTCTCCGGAATAGGCGGCCAAATGGATTTCATAAGAGGTGCTTCCTTATCAGAAGGCGGTAAACCCATCATTGCATTGCCTTCTACCACTTCCAAAGGGTTGTCTCGTATAGTACCTTTCTTAAAAGAAGGTGCAGGAGTAGTAACTACAAGAGGCCATGTGCATTGGGTAGTAACAGAATATGGTGCTGTAAATTTATTTGGCAAAGGCTTGAAACAGCGAGCAAAAGCGTTAATCAGCATAGCGCACCCAGATCTTAGGGCAGAGTTGGAACGCAGTTATTGTGAGCGGTATATCGGAAAAAATTTGGTTTGATTTATTGAAAAATGTGCTTTGTTTTTTAGTTTATCGGGGGCGGAATTCCTTCTGCCCACTTACAGTTTATTTCATTTCTTTCTTTTAGGAATGAAAACTATTTTGCAAAAATGCTATTCGACAACTCATAGCTTTTTCAACTCCATAGCTAAGAACTTTGCAGTATGACTTGCCTTTATTTTTACTAATTCTTCAGGCAAACCTTCAAACAATATTTTACCTCCACCGTCACCTCCTTCCGGACCAAGATCTATGATATGATCTGCCATTTTTATTACGTCCATATTGTGCTCTATTACTAACACCGAATTACCGCGATC
>JANMZN010000517.1:0-2922 GCA_031383285.1 Segetibacter sp. | reverse complement strand
ATTGCTGTTGACAATCTCACTGGGTGCTACTATAGTTGTGATCCCTGTGTCTTTGCATTCTTGAATCTCTCTGCCATTGTGATAGCCTTTATCTAGTATTGCTGTCATCGTGTCAACGCCTAAATTTTCTTTAGCTTCCTTCGCGATTGTTGCCAAAGCATTTCTATCGTTTCTATTGATTGTATGTGTCGCTATAATCAATTTATTTTTAGAATCCACTGCTGCTTGCATATTGTAACTCACTTCTACAACTTGACCTTGTATGAGCAATGCTCTTGCATCAGCATCTGTTGTACTCACTTGGGGTTCGCCGCTTTCATCTAATGTGTTTTGAAGCAATTCATACTTGAGTTTATTCTTTTTTAATCGTTCTATTTTCTCTGCAATATGATTGATTTTGATACCGTCTTCTTGCTGGTCTGCATGCTCGATTTGATTCAGATATTCATTGGTCTTTTCTTCGATGTATTGAATATGTCTTTCTATTTTTTTAGGATTGAAATTATTCTTCTTGCTATTGCTTGCTCTCACTTTGGTACCATCAATAGCTACAGTAGCGCCACTTACCAAATCCATATCTTTCAAAAACAACACAAATAATTTAAACACGTTGCGAAGTGCTATTGGATTGTTTTTTCTAAAGTCTGCAATGCTATGGTAGTTTGGTTGAAGATCATTGGTCAACCATTGCAATTCTCTATTGCGCATACATTCTTTTTCAAATCTTCGGCTACTGCGAATTCCATTCAGGTAACCATATAAATAGATTTTTAGAAACAGTTTTGATTCAAATGCCGGTCTCCCCTCTGTTTTTAAGACCATCACTTTAAATTGAAGTTTTTCTAAATCCAATTTATCGACAAAGGCATCAATAAAACGAATAGGATTTTCTGGAGTAAAGAAATCTTCTAATGAAGCAAAATTGATTTGTTGTCGATTCTTTCCTAGTATGTGATTCATGCATTTTTAATAGCAATAATCATGCCGAAACCATTGATGAATAAGGCATTCACAAGCATTTTAAAAAATAAATATTTATCAAAGGAAATGAATTATTTTTGGAAATGGAACGGAGGTTTTTTCACGGACTGACGTCAGGTTGTGAAAAAACTTGAAATATATTCAAATTCTGAATTTTTGACTCCGTAATATGCTACTAAAAATCATTAGATCGATTTTAAGAGTACCAATTTTTAAGAAGCTAATTTATATTTTTTTGTGTGTCTTGCAAATTGATGCTAATGCACTCAAAAAATATAAAAAAAAGGGATCCTGCTATAATCAGGAACCCAATTTGTTCAAATCCAGACGTTCCAAAAAGGCGTCCACAACACGCACGGGATTATCCTTTTCTATTTTGTCTTCAAGGCTCCTAAATGTAGGTTGGAAGCGCGATTGAGTAGGTATGTAATTCATGATGCAAATTTAAAACAATAGTCATTTAATTCATTATATTTATGCTAGAATTTATAAACGTAAGAGTGTGGATACGGTAGGTTTTTTCACAGTCTGACGTTATGTGTTAATTTAACAGACCATGTCCAAGTTCAAGAACTTATTGATATATCTATCGACCTGTCTTTTCATCATTGGGGGTTGCAACTTGGTTTCTAATAATGAAACATCATTTTACAAAACATTTTCTGAGGACTGGGATTTGGATGTTATACCGCTCATTGAACCTTTTCGTTTAGCATCAATAGACAGAGGAGAATCATGGGTTCTTGATGGGGACAGTATTGTTTTTCATTCAACTGAAAATACAATCGGAATGGGAAGAGTGAAAAGATTCGGTATCTCAAAAAACTATTTCTTTGGCCAAAATGAAAGTGATTGGTTTTTCTTTGATACTAAGACAAGGTTGTACGAAGGTTATAAAACGGGAAATGAACTTATAAACTGCTTAAATTCATTTAATATACCAATAACCCCAATTAAAAGTTGTAGGGAATATCAAGATGACATAAGCAAAAACGGAAGATGTTATTGGTTTCCTCCTCCCGGTCAAAAATATAATGAAAAACTTGAACTTAAGCCAAATGATACAATTGATTTATATGCTTTTGGCAATGATATTAAGAACGCAGGATTTAAAGCTCCTGCCTCGATAAAGCAACAAAATAATAGAATTTATTTTTTCAAATTAAATATAGATGATAAAAATAACGACCTTCTTTATTTTGGTATAAACTGGGAATCTTTCATCTTAATCAAGGACGAAACCATTGTTCCTATTTTTATTAACTCTGACAATTTTGACATCACTCTATATACTCCGTTTCCTGTAGCTCAACAAAAGGGAATTATGGAGGACAACCGCATCCATATAAAAAGAATTCTAGAAATAAAAAAAGAAATATGAGCACACAAATCAACGCATAACCTACAGTTTGACGAAAGGCGGGTTTTCTCTATTCAAAAAAAATGTATAACATATTATTATTTGTATTTTTATAAAAGGATAGTTTAAGAACCCGGCATTCACAAACTGTCCAAACGATAAAGGCTATGTTCTCTTGGGTGTACTAAAAAAAAAGACTATCTTTGAATATGAGTATACAGGATTTTATAAAAAATCAATTAGTTGAATTAAAACCAGAAATAACCAAGCGTTTTTTCGTAGACAAGATTGGTTTGTTTGGTTCTATTACTCGCAATGACTTTAGCGAAAAGAGCGATGTTGATATTATCGTTGAATTTAACAAACCCGTAGGAATTGAGTTCATAGATCTTGCAGACTTTTTAGAAGACAAACTACATAGAAAAGTTGATCTCGTTTCTTTAAATGGAATAAAAAAACACTATTTTGAAGTAATAAAAAATAGAATTGTTTATGTCTGAAAGAAACACATCAATTTTATTAAAAGACATTATTGATAGCGGCGAAAAGATTTTTAAATATACGTCTGGTTTAACTTTTGA
>JANMZN010000510.1:0-2521 GCA_031383285.1 Segetibacter sp. | reverse complement strand
AAACATTTGCATTGAATAGAAGTATTTCTACCTCCTTTTATTCAACGTATTAGTTCTTTGTTGAAAAATGAATAATGATTGCTTGTTACTGCCTTTTATGCTGCAGCTGACTATTTCTAATGCATCGAAAATCAATTCAAGCAGAAGCATTAGCCCGATTAATTTTGAACTAATACTTCTGCATAATTGTTTAAAAGCGGTCTGTCAAATATTTCTAAATCGATGTATTAGACCTATAACAATACCAAACGCTATTCCAACTTAGGTAACCTACCTAAAGTAGCTGGCATTTTCAAGCTTTCGGCTTTTTGCTCTATGCTTTCTATGCTAGCTTTTACATCCACTACGTTGGCATATAAATCTTTAAATGATGTTTTCAAACGAGCCACTTTGTCTTTGTGCGTTTGGGTGGCACCTAGGCTTTGGTACCAACTTTCATTCACACAACCTTCTAAGGCACTTATAAAACCATTCAATGTTTCAAACTCACGTTTGGCTAAACTAGCATCCCCGTTAAATTGAATTTCTAAGGCATCTATTTTTTTGGTACATGCATCTAAATCTGCTAGTAAAACCAGACTATTTACATTGCTTGCTACTACACCTTTTTTCAGATATTTTATCCGTTCTTTTAGCCCGTTGTAGTAATCATAGGTACCCAATGCAACTCTTCTAAAATCAGCTAGATCTTTGTTGTATGCCATCATACTTGCTTGATCGGGTACAGGCAAAGTACTTTGGTTTAATGCTTTGATAGTAAATGCAACTTTGTCGGTCAGGGTTTCAGTTACTGCGCCTTTTACATGCAGCAATTGTATATAGAATTTTCCCGGCACTGCAGGTTGTCCAAGTGGCGGCGTGTAATAAGGATTGGTTAGGTCAGGCTCTTTAAAATTGATGGGCACGGTCAGTTCATATCTACCATCCCAGGTTAGTTTGGTAAGTCCCTTTTTTGCAGGTTGTTTGTATTTTCTTATTTCATAGCCTTGTTCATCTGTTATGATTGCTAAAATATAAGGAGCCTCTTCGTTATCTTCCATTCGTATACTATCCGCACTTGGGTAATACACGTCTTGCTTATTTTTTTCTTTTTCTTTTTCAGCATCTGTTCTCAGCTCTTTTCTTGTTTTGCTATCACTCTTTAAATAGTAATAAACAGTGGCACCTACTTCGGGGTTGCGTGCTGTGTAAAAGCTTTCTCCCTGAAACGACTTGCCAATGTGTCCGTAAGGGCTACTTTCATTGTACACCAACCCCTCTTTTATAGGAAAAATAAGTGCATTTTTACCAAGGTCTTCTTTCTTTATATTTTGAAGCAGCGAATAATTATCTAACACAAAAAGTCCTCTGCCAAAGGTGGCAATCACCACATCGTTTTCTTCTCGTTGAATAGTAATGTCTTTTACACAAATACTAGCCGGTAATCCACCTTTTAATTCTATCCAGTTTTTACCGCCATCGTTGCTAAAATAAAATCCAAACTCAGTACCACAAAACAATAAGTCGGGGTTAATATGGTCTTCAGCAATACAATAAACTGCGCCATTTTCTGGTAAGGTACCCGAAATGTTGATCCATGTTTTACCCTTATCATTTGTTTTTATCAAATACGGTTTAAAATCACCCTGCCTGTGGTTATTAAAAACGGCATAGGCAACCGCTTCGTTGTGCATAGAAGTGAGTAAGTAATTTACCATTGGTTGCATAGTGTAGGGACCAGCCTTAATTTGGGGTATGCCAACAATATTGTCAATTTTTGTCCAACTGCTGCCTCCATTATCTGTCACCTGTATGAGGCCTTCATCGGTACCTGCATAAATGATGTTTTCATTTTTTGGCGACTCGCTTAGTGCTGTAATGTTTCCAAAGATGGACGTAGAAGCATTTTTTGCCACAGCATCCATACTCCACACTTTACCCATCACCGGAAATTTATTTCGATCCAATCCTCTGGATAAATCAGGGCTAATGACCTGCCAACCATTGCCACGGTCGTTGCTTCTAAATACTTTGTTGGCAGCAAAATAAATGCGCTTGTTGTCAAAATTGCTAATGATGATGGGTGCATCCCAGTTAAAGCGATAAGCAGGTTCGCCTTGCTTTTCCATTGGGCGAATGTCTACCGTTTCTCCTGATTTTTTATCAAACCTTACCAATCCTCCGTACTGCGATTCGCTATAAACAATGTTGGGTTCTTTAGGATCGACTCTGCTTTGAAAACCATCGCCACCGGTGGTTACATACCAATCTGCATTGATAATTCCACTGGCACTAGTGGTGCGGCTTGGTCCACCCAGTGTATTGTTGTCTTGCGTACCAGAATAGATGTAGTAAAAGGGTTTGGTATTATCTACACATACCCTGTAAAATTGGGTAAGGGGCAAGTTGCCAAAATAGCGCCAGGTAGCAGCGCCGTCAAAGCTTTCATATAGCCCACCATCACAACCTACCAAATAGTGTTTGGTATTATCAGGGTCAATCCAAATGACGTGATTGTCTACGTGTTTGTTTTTCTCGCCTA
>JANMZN010000474.1:0-2743 GCA_031383285.1 Segetibacter sp. | reverse complement strand
TGGTACCATCCGACGCCAAACAGCAAGTTGCATTTTTGGGTTGAAACCTTTTCTGAAAGCAATGCTCACCAAGCATTTAACAGAATTAGAAATATTGGATGATGAAGACATGTTTTCGGACAATATCGTTTCCCCTGAAATAACAAATATTGCTGAGAGGATTAATGCCGTTCTAAAACAAGCAGGCAATTTGGAAGAAGCAGATCCAAAGTTTGAAGCACTATTAAAAATTGTGCAGGAAAAACAATTACTGCCCAACAATAGGGTCATGCTATTCAGTTCGTTCAGGCACACCCTTGCTTACTTGTATGATAAACTGCAAAAAGCAGGTGTGAGAGTGGGCCTAATTCATGGTGGTGTGGATGATGATGAAAGAAGGGAACTGCGGCGGCGGTTTGAATTAACGCCAGATGATACCAATTCCATTGATGTGCTGCTATTTTCAGAAGTAGGCTGCGAAGGACTCGATTACCAGTTTTGCGATTGCATGGTCAATTACGACCTACCATGGAATCCCATGCGTATTGAACAACGCATTGGCAGAATAGACAGAAACGGGCAAAAAAGCGAAAGCGTATTAATTTACAATCTCATAACCCCCGATACCATTGATGCAGAAATTTATGGCAGATGCCTGTTGCGATTAGGTGTGTTTACCGAATCAATAGGTGATTGCGAGGAAATATTAGGAGAAGTAACCCGGGAAATTCAAAACATAGCAGACAACTACCAGTTAAACGAGGAGGAACAAAGCGAGAAGCTACAGCAAGTAGCCGATAATGAAATTCGCCTTTACCAAGAGCAACAAGTATTGGAAACAAAACAGTTTGAATTTTTTGGTATCAGCCTTCCTGAAACTCTCATGCGCAAAGAAATAGACGATGCCTCCAATCCGTGGCTTTCGCAGCAGGCCATTCAAAGTTTGGTAGCTAATTATTTACAGACAATACAAGGCAAAGAGATAGAAACCATATTAGGTACAAAAGAATTAAAAACCCTTCGGCTTTCACAAGAAGTAAGAAGCAAGCTATTAGCAGATTTTCAAAAACTGCCTCCCCAAAAAAACACAGCTTACAAAGAATGGGAAAAGTGGTTGAAAGGAGATGACACCCATCTGCAAATTACATTTGAAGCAACTGCTGCAAAGGACACACCAAAGATCACCTTCATCACCTCAATGCACCCACTTGTGTTGCAGGCAGCAGATGCACAAAAAGTAGAAGGCAAACAATTTGTGAGCCTCCAAGCTTTTAGCCCCACTATACCAGCCGGAACTTATGAAATAGCCATCTATCAATGGCACTATGCAGGTATAAAAGAAAACATGGAACTAAAAGTCATAGCCACCAGCCCAGCCATTGCTGCAATGATATTGCCATTATTGCAAACAGGAAAAGATTGGTCTGCCAGCCCCACATTTGCTAACGAGTTCCAAATAGATGCCATAGAGCAAGCCCATTATAAATTGTGGGCAGCCGCCAAACAAACTCATGTACAAAACACGCAACAAATCATCAATTTAAAAAGAGAAAGCCTGCAAAGCAGCCACAAAGCCCGCCTTGCATTGTTACACGAACAATTGGCAATTGCCACCGAAGACAAAATTATTAGAATGCGCAAAGGCCAAATTGCTACTGCCGACAACGATTTTGCTTTTCGATTAAACCAATTAAATGAAATGGCTACCAAGGCAGATATTATTGCGAATGTGGTGGTGTTTGGGGTGATTAATGTTGAAAATTAAAAAATTGATTTTATGAATGAGAAAGAGTTTAAAGACAAATTTGAGAAGCTTTCTGTTGCAAGCAAAATTTTAGTGGAGTCTTTAAAAATTAAGAAGTCGTACAAGGGCTTTACGCGGTTACTTACAGATCTATACCCTGATAAAGCTCATTTCATTTTTGAGCTTTTGCAGAATGCACAGGATGCAAAAGGTACAAGTGTACAATTCCGACTTTTTGAAGATAGACTAGAGTTTGAACACAATGGCACAAAGCAGTTTGATATTGGCGACATTGAAGCCATCACATCAATTGGCTATGATGACTCTACAAAAAAAGATGACCCCACAACTATTGGAAAATTTGGTGTAGGATTTAAAGCTGTCTTTCTATATACAAATGCACCTGAAATTTATTCTGGTGATATTCAGTTTAAGATTGAAGAGCTGTTTGTTCCAATTTGGATTGAAAAGTCAACTACTTTGGAAAGTAATCAAACACTTTTTGTTTTTCATTTTAATCATCCAAAGAAGTCAAAACAAGAGGCATATCTTCAAATAGAAAATGGGCTAAATGATTTGAACAGCACAAGCTTGTTGTTTCTTACCAACATTAGCAAAATTAGAATTGAAAGAAATGGGCTTTTACAAAGAACCCTTGAAAGAAAAGAATTAGGGAATAAACGAGTAGATATAATTGGGGAAATTGAACCCTCAAACTGGTTAGTATTTGAAAAAGAATTGACATTAATAGTAAAAGAAAAGGAAGAAAGCGAACACCAGACAAAAGAAATTACAAAAGAAAAAGTGTTTACGATTTCAACAGCATTCAGCTTTGATTCATACGCTAACAAAATAATTCCCGTGAAAGGAGAAGTATGTGTATATTTTCCTTGCGAAAGCATTACATCCAATTTAAAATTTCACATCAATGCACCATTCTCTTCTACCGTGGCAAGGGATAGTATTATAGATTGTGAAGAAAATTCGACAATGTTGGGTGCAATTGCCGATTTAATAGCC
>JANMZN010000415.1:0-4013 GCA_031383285.1 Segetibacter sp. | reverse complement strand
TACAGTTAATACTGCTATTTCTTCCAAATGTTTTAGCGCATTAGCTATGTATTTGTCTTTCAAATCCCTGGCCCAATCATCTACGCCGCATTGCCTGAAAATATCCAACACTTTTAAAACTTTGTCATCATCTTGATTGGTAGTAAGCCTAATAAGTTCATTTTTTTGCTCTGCTGATGCAATATTCAATGCATGAATCATCAGGAATGTTTTTTTATTGGCAAGTATATCGCCTCCTGTTTGTTTGCCCACTTTTGCCGGATCGCCAAAGGCATCAAGGTAATCGTCTTGTACTTGAAATGCTATACCTAAATTAAGTCCAAATTCGTATAAGTGATTGGCATTGCCCTCTCCTGCCCCACCTAATATGGCTCCCATTTGCAGACTTGCAGCTATCAATACGGAAGTTTTTAATCCAATCATATTGATGTATTCATCCAGCTTTACAATGTCTTTTTTCTCAAAATCCATGTCTAACTGTTGACCTTCGCATACCTGTCTTGCCGTTTTGTTAAAAAGGCTTAATACCCGATTGAGATAAATTGTACGAGTTTTATTGATGTATTCATATGCTTGAATCAACATTACATCTCCTGCCAACAAGGCGGTGCTTTCGTCGTACTTTGTGTGCACAGTTTGCATTCCTCGTCTTAGAGGCGCTTTATCCATTATGTCATCATGGATAAGGGTGAAATTGTGAAAAAGTTCAATAGCTGTAGCCACATGAAAGGCATCCGGAGATATTTCATCAAACAATTCATTGCCCATAAGGCACATAACTGGCCTTATTCTTTTACCACCCAAACCCAAAAAATATTCGCACGGATCGTACAATGAATGGGGGTCGGCAGGAAAATGTTTATTTCCAAAATGATGCACAAATTGGTCAACCAGTTCTTTAAAAGAATGCATGCGATAATTTTCTGAGTGGGCAAATATATGGTTTATCAGTAGTCGATTTTAAAGGAAACCTGGTCTAATTTAATTTTATCCTATCTATTTCCATAGCTAGCATGCAACCATCATCGGCCTTGCTCCCTTACCTTTGCAGCCTATGATGGAAGAGAATGATGTAGAATTAGAAGAAAGTAGCGAAGAACTTTATGAAAAGCAAGTTATCCAAACGGCCAAAGGACAAGAACCCTTACGCATCGACAAGTTCCTGATGAACCGAATAGAAGGTGCAACACGGAACAAAATTCAACAAGGTATTGAAGCAGGACATGTAACTGTAGATGGAAAAGAAGTAAAAGCAAACTTCAAAGTAAAAGCGTTCCAGGAAATCGTTATATACTCAACCAATCACCCGGATGAAACGGATTTGGTACCGGAAAAAATGGATATCAACATTGTATATGAAGATGATACCATTATGATTATTGATAAGCCTGCCGGCATGGTGGTTCATCCCGGAAGCGGTAATTATAGTGGAACATTACTAAACGGAATTAGTTATTATTTGCAACAGCAAAAACCTGGACTAGATGAAAAAACATTGCCAAGATTTGGGTTAGTTCATCGCATAGACAAAAACACTAGCGGTTTACTGGTCATGGCTAAGACTTCTGAAGCAGCCCGACACCTTGCTCAGCAATTTTTTCATCATACTATTGAGCGAAAATATGTTGCCTTGGTTTGGGGAGATATGGAAGAAGATGAAGGTACTATAGTAGCCCATGTAGGACGTAACCTGCGATTTAGAAAATTATTTGAAGCCTATCCAGAGGGAGATCATGGCAAAGAAGCAATCACCCACTATAAAGTATTGGAAAGGTTTAATTATGTAACATTGGTAGAATGTAAGTTAGAAACTGGCAGAACGCACCAGATAAGAGTACATATGAAGCACATTGGACACACCCTTTTTGCAGATAGTACTTACGGAGGAGATAGAATTTTAAAAGGAACTGTTTTTACCCGTTACAAGCAATTTGTTGAAAATTGTTTTGACCTTTGCCCAAGGCAAGCACTTCACGCTAAGACTTTAGGATTTGTTCATCCTGCAACCGGCGAAAATGTGTTCTTCGAATCACCATTGGAACCGGACATGGAAAAGTTGATAGATAAATGGAGAAATTACGTGAAAACCCGGCAAGAATAAGTCATTAGAAAGTGCTGCCATCTGCCACTTTCTTCCCTTTTTTTCCTGCTTTCTTTTCAAATTCCATCACTTCTTTTGGTTTTGCTTTTACAGGAGGTTTAGCAGCAGCAGTTCCTGCCTGGTCTTCTGAACCGAGGGAATTGGTAGTAGATGCAGACCTTCCACTATTTGCAAAAGCTTTCATTGGATCTTCAATTTTTCCTAGAAAATAATTATCACTTTTGGTTAAAGCACCAGAACCACTTTCATAATATTTCCAAGTACCGTGTTTTACTGCAGTACCTTCTATTTTTATAACTTTTCTCTCCACTTTCATCGGATCTATCGGGTCGGGCACATCTACGGTATCATATGGGTATTCCGGATTTACTGCTTTCCAGCTTTCTTCTCTTAAGATGCCCGCTATGTTGTAATATTGGCTTCGACCATCCTTGTTACCCCATCTAAATGATTCAATAGCGTAGAGATCCCCAATTGCAGTATAAACTCTCCAAACACCCTCTTTCTTTCCGTCTTTGTAAGTTCCCTCTTCGTCATAACCGGGTTCGCCTCTTACACCTTCTACATTAACTACCCACTTACCCTGCCTTCTATCTTGTTGGTCTATGCAGTTGATGGTATCGCCCTTTTGGGTGAGGCGGTAGGATTTACATTGAGACAGACTATGGAAACCTATCAAAACTAAAAAAAGAAATAAAAGGTATTTCATATAAATGATTAATGGTCAAAATTAAAACTTGTTTTAGCGTTTATAAAGAATTGCTTGTTAAAATAAACGCTGGTTGTTCGTAAAATATTGAAAAGCCAACTCATACCCTTTCAATCCTAGTCCTGTAATGGTTCCCTTACATTGTGCTGATACGTGGCTAATTTTTCTAAAATCTTCCCGGGCAAAAATATTGCTGATGTGCACTTCTACAACCGGTGATGAGATAGCAGCTATGGCATCTCCAAGAGCAACAGAGGTATGCGTATATCCTCCCGGATTAAAAATGATACCATCTACAGAAAAGCCTACTTGCTGCAAATGATTGATAAGTTCTCCTTCTACATTGCTCTGAAAATAGGAAAACCTTATGTGCGGAAATGCAGTTTTCAGTTGGACAAAATAATCCTCAAATGATTGATGACCATAAACTTCTGGTTCACGTTTGCCTAAAAGGTTGAGATTGGGCCCGTTGATAATGGCTATTTGCATACACTATTATATTGTTGTAAAAGTAGTGTACTCGATAGTAATTGACTAACATTTGAACAAATTGTGGATTCTGAAACGCTGATATTTGTTTGTAATTTATTTATCCTCATTACTCTATAAAAAGAAAATTAAAGCCCCTTTCTACTCTAATGCTTGAAAAAGTAAAATAAATACCTAAGTTTCTTATGTATATTTGTGCATGCAAAAGACCAATCCGATCGTCAAAGGTTCGCTGACTACCATTGTGCTAAAGCTGCTATCCGAAAACAAGCGGATGTACGGTTATGAAATCACCAGAAAAGTACGGGAATTGACCAATGGCGAATGGCAGGTTACCGAAGGGGCACTCTACCCTTCTCTCCATAAACTAGAGGCCGAAGGAATGTTAGAAGTTACGATAGAACAAATGGGAAACCGGCCCCGTAAATACTATAGCCTTACACAAAAAGGAACAAAAGAAACTACAAAGAAATTGGCCGAATTGAAATCGTTTTTTGAGCAGATGCAACTTATACTAAATATTCCAGGATTAGCAATAAAATAATAAGCATGGAGCCACTAAGCGAAGCCCAAATTGAGCAGTTGTTCAAAAAACGATTTTAATTCGGCCATTTTCTTTGTGGTTTCCTTTGATCCTTTTTGGGTAAGGCTATAATATTTCCGGGCACGGTTCCCCATTTGTTCTATCGTAACTTCTAACATGCCTTCGGCCTC
>JANMZN010000407.1:0-2562 GCA_031383285.1 Segetibacter sp. | reverse complement strand
GTACCGTACTTTTCTACCCATTCTTTAACTTCTGGAATAGTCCAATCTGTTTTACGATGGAATGCTGATTGTGCAGAAAGTAACTGTATCAGCATAAAAAAATAAGTTGTCAAAATAAGTTTTTTCCACATTGATTTTAATTTAGGATGCCTTTGCGTTTTATCATGGCAGCGTAAGCTAACGAATAGAACTCATTTCATAAGCATTCTCCACAAGAGCTGCGTATTTAAGCATAACAGTTTAAAATTCCTTTACAAGAACTAGTAAAAACGGTCAATAAGTTTACAGTTTCAATCCTGCCTGCACATGAACGTTGTGTCCCAAAACGGTGGCGGCTAACGTTGAACGGCTTGGCGTTGTGGCGGCAATAGCGTTCTTTCCGCCGGGCAGCCGAAGCTAAATTAGTGATTAAATGCTGATGAATAAAACTGAAGATCAATAGCTAACTTTCCGCCCGAACTACAGCACAGCAGCGAACTGTTGCCGATTGTTCCAACTTTCCGCCGCCATAATGCCAAACCGAATGTTACCTGCCGTATTTCCTTAGTCGCTCGTCAAGCCATTTTTTTGTATGGTCAACAGCAAACCATGTTGAAATGTCTCTTTCGTTTGGATGGTCTTTGCTTGGCTTAATGGAATTTGTTGCTGTAATGAAATGGAAGTAAATTTTTTCGCCTTCAATCAAATTTGGAATATTTGTCTTAAAGCCGAAGTCAACGTACACTGTGAAAGATTTGTAAAAGCCTATCTCGCCTTTAAATCTTTCAGGCATCCATTCATTAACTTCTGCTCGGTACTGCATTATTTCTCCGTCTTCTGTGCCAATATGAAGTTGGTATATTTTATTTTCAATTTCAATAGCCTCAAGATGTTCGCCAGGATTGCCTCCGAATTCAGTGTCAGCCGATGGATTAATTAGTTTGCAGAAAATTGTCAGCTTTTCTTTCTGATTATTAGTCTTTTCAATAAACCACCTCCAACCCTTTGCAGTTTCATATTCCATTGTCTCTGGAAACCAAATTTGTTTTAAGTCAAACGGACTAAGGCAAATGTCGTGTCCTGTTGTAGCAGCCTTTAAATCGTCTTGCTTTTGGTATTCAAATAAAATTTCTGTCTCTATCCAAGTTTGGATAGTTCCTAATTTTGTCTCAAAGTTGTCTGAAAGAACGGTCGTCATAATATGGCAGGTAACGAACAGGGCTTTGTGCAGGTTGGAAAATAGACTTCCTTCCGCCCGGAACCGCTGTTGATTGAAAATATAAAATTGAAGTTAAGAACTAAAGTTCAGCGATGAACGTTCTGCCCGAACAAAAGCTGAACAGAACTACAAACGCTCATTGTTTTTCCTTCCGCCCAACTTGTACAAAACCCCATGTTGGCAGCAGTTTTTCCTTCTACGTAAGTCTTTCGGTATATAAACTTCCGTCTGAATTAACTCTTAGAATTTGAGTGAATTTAAAATTACCAGACAAGTCGGGAACTACGCCATCGGAAGCTGGAATAAAAATAATTCTTTGTGGGTCTTTTAAATCTCTAAGAAACAAGGTTGTTTGTACATAGACACACTTAATTATTTTGTCTGTATAAAGTTCCTTGTTTAAGACAATATTAGTGCCTCCTGAACTTGTATTACAATTTGGGTAAATTATACCGTCAATATTTAGATTATCCTCTCTACTAAATCGCATTAAACAGTTATAAAAAGCAGATGAAATTTTGTACCAATTTTCCTTGTATTCATCATCCTTACAAAATATGTCACAAAAATATTGTAACAACTTCCTGTATGCCTCGGCAACGTTTTTATCAGGAACTAATTGATTAATGCTTTTGTTCCAATTGTCAAAACCTTTTTGAAAATCTCTGTTCTGTTCTAAACTTCTATCCGAAAGTGGAAAAACAAAAAGATTTAAAGGTCTAATCGGTTCCCATTTGCTTACAGTAAGATAATGCCATTTTATGTCGTGTCTTTTTACAAGTTTTTCAAAAGCAACCTCAGCTTGAGCAGTTGCACTGCAAGCTACTTCACTATCCATTGGTATAGCAGCGTAGAAAACTTGTTGCTTTTCATAGTTACAGCGTTGCAAAACAATATTTTCTGCAATGGGATTAAAAGAACATCTACCAACGTTTGTAAAAAGGATATTTCCATCATTAATACTGGCTCGGCAATATGAATTAACATACTTCCAACCGACTGCAACAAACCTATTATTCTTTAAAAAGTGTCGTAAAAAATTTTCAATCTCGTAAACTGAAATATTAAGGTCACATGCCATAATCCAAAGACGTTCCTTAAATTCTTCTGTATTCATCATTTGGAAATTTGCTAAAAATCAATCAAGCGACATTTGGTTTATCAATAATTATCTTGTCAAGATAAAAATGTTAGTTTAGTGCGTCAAAATCGCTGCCACACTTGCAGCAACCATTTTGGCAGCAGTTTTTAATCGAACAATGTTAGAGGCTTTTTATAATTTGTCAAGTCTACATGCTTAGAATATAATTCATAAACACTAGCCTCTGTTACTTTGGTTGAATAATGCCATTCTAAAAGCAGTA
>JANMZN010000406.1:0-4925 GCA_031383285.1 Segetibacter sp. | reverse complement strand
GTGCAGAAATGAGAAAAATCAGCGACCAGTTCAAGTTCTGGAAATTTTTCAAGATAGGATATCAAAGTAGCCGCATGAAAGGAGAAACGTCCGCGATGAGTTTCATGTAAAATACGTACGCCTGTTTTAGCAGCCATGTTTAAACTAGCCTCAATTATTCTGCAATTATCATCAAATGAAAAGTAATCTTTACCGGTATGCGAATTGATAAATGTTGGTTGGTAACTACTTAATTCTAAGAGTTCATTTTCCATTCTAGAGATAAAGTTGTCAATGCTTTCTTGCTCAGGAGTGAGTAATTGCAGGGGAATAAAAACAAAATCATGCTCATTCTTTCTAGCTTTTTCTACTTCTTGAATAATTGCATTCTTAAAATCAATATCTGCACCCAAAAATACTTCTGCTCCACGATAGCCTGCATTCAAAATCTTTTGCAAAAAAGTTGAAGCAGCAGTTCCCTCCTGACCCCAATAGGTACATGCAAATTGAATGTTCATTTATTAATCCTTATTGAACGAAGTTAAGCATCAAATTTGGCAAGAAAATCAATGAATAACTGAGAAGAACCATATTATTGCTATACTACTTCAAAAGGAATAATATGATTTAAATGCCTCCGAGAAATTATTGGGTTAAAATTGTGTCCAAATGTCTTAGTGTCGTATTACCGAATGGAAGGCAAATCAATTAATATTATCATAAACAATTAAAACACAATTTATATACGCCTAGTAATAAAAAAGCCCGGTGTAAAAACACCAGGCTTGAAAAACTGCTTGCTATATGAAAAAAAGTAAACTAATCAGATATTATTAATCTTACAGTCTGATTAGCATAACATCTTATTATTGATAAACACGCACATAATCGATTTTCATTTTTTGGGGGAAAACAGAATCATCTACACCAAATTTTCCTCCCCAATTACCCCCTACAGCTACATTTAGTAAAAAATGAAACCGTTTGTCATAAGGCCATTCTTCGGATGTTGCTTTTTCATTCTTAAAATCTCCAAACTTTTCATTGTCAACAAAGAATGAAATATTATTTTCTGTCCACTCAACAGCATATGTGTGATAAGCAGAAGAAAGATCGGTCCTTTTCAGACCATTTGATTTTTGCGTTCCAATCATCCCATTATAAGCCCCTGTATGGACAGTGCCAAATATAGAATCCGGCATATAACCTACATTCTCCATTATGTCAATTTCACCACTATGAGGCCAACCACCATATTCATTATCAGTAGGCAACATCCAAATTCCCGGCCATAACCCCTTACCAATTGGTATCAAAGCCCTTACTTCAAACCTGCCGTATTTCCAATCGCCTTTATGCTTAGATACCAATCTCGCTGAAGTATAATCAGCATCTTCAACCTTTTCCTTATGTGCTTCAATAATTAAATTCCCCCTTTCAACCCTTGCGTTATTGCTATTAGCAGTATAATACTGCAATTCGTTGTTACCCCAACCACATCTGTCAGGACAGCCCCTCGCCATATCATAACTCCATTTACTACTATCTGGCAATCCACTTCCATTAAACTCGTCTGACCAAACTAATTTATTAAAACTAGATTTAGATTCAGCACCTTGTTGTGCAGAAGCAGTACTATACATAAACAATACCTGCAAAAAGAAAATATTATAAGACTTCATTATTAAATTTTCAATTTCATACTTATCCAGTAAGAAAAAGCAGTTAAAATCAAAATGTTTAATTATAAACCCTTACATAGTCAACTTCCATAGTAGCATTGGTAAATCCCGGATCAACAGGACCACCAAAAGTACCACCCATTGCTACATTTAATATCATGAAAAAATCCTGACTAAAAGGTACAGTAGTACTATTTGCGAATGTAAAATAGACAACATCGTCTACAGATATTTTAATAGCTGCTGCGGTCCATTCTAAACCATACCTATGAAACTGTGTAGTAACATTTGGGATTACTTTGGTAGCCCCATTTGCATTTCCACCAGAACGTCCAGGGTAATGGAGTGTTCCATAAATTCTATTTACATCACTTCCCTTGTGCTCCATGATATCAATCTCTCCACAAGCAGGCCATCCTGCAGTCGAAATATTATTTCCCAACATCCAGGCAGCAGGCCAAGTACCTACACCAGAAGGAAGTTTTGCCCTTACTTCTACCTTACCATACTTAAAGGCAAATTTACCTTTGGACAATAACCTTGCTGAAGTGTAATTACTCCCTGAGAAGCTCTCTTTTTTAGCGATTATTTTAAGGGTACCACCAGATACAGCTGCATTGTCTAGTCGATTGGTATAGTGCTGCAATTCTGAGTTTCCCCAACCACCTGCACCAACGTCATACCCCCACTTAGCCGGATCCGGTGCACCAGGCGTATTGAACTCATCAGCCCACACAAGTGAAGAAGTCAAAACAACTGTAATAGCAATTGACTTCGACGCTGTTTTACCACCTGAACTCTTAGCAATAACATTGACAGTATAATTACCCGCTGCAGGATAATTGTAGGTCACCACTCCTGAAGGAACCATTTGAAAGATACCATTGCCATAATCAAAATCGTAAGTAACAGCATTGGTTGCAGAAGCAATAAATGATACATTCCCACTATTGTCTGTACTTACATTGGCAACCAAAGTCAGGTTAGTTGGCGCAGTGTCAGTAGGAACAGGATCACTTTTTTTGCTGCATCCAGCGTAACAAAAAGTAAATAGAACCACTATTGATACAATAAATTGCTTCATATTTTTATGGCTTTACTTTAAACTTTTGATACCAACCATTGGTATCTATACCTATGTTGCGAACTTCCATATTTGTATCATTAATAGACAATATTTCATAAGCTGTTCCTCCGGTACCAAAAGCCATTACCCCGTTTCCAGGAACTACAAATTGAATCATAGTAGAAACAGCGGATGTAGAACCTGAAGATGCGTCCATAAATGCCAATTTCTTTGTACCGCCTGTACTTAAACCTGTGCAAATTTCACCAGCGGATTGCGCATAAAAAGCTGCTGATGCACCAATAATAAATGTTTGGCCTTTGTTGTCAACACTCAAAGAAATATTGTTACTCGCATCTTTAGAGAAAGTTAATTCATCATCGTACAAGCATGCATCTCTGCTTCCCGGACCAGCTGCGTACCAAATTGGAGAAAACTGATCTGCAGGACCTACACCTACATGACCCGGTGCATCTTTGTCTACAACCCAAACTTTAGATGACCCGCCTGTAAGTGATGATACAATTGCAGCTGGAATTTCGAATGCTACAAAAATTTTGATCTTCTTACTAATGGTAGAAGTGGTACCACCTTTACCAATTGCATTTACTGTAACCACAAATTCTGTAGTACCCGGAGTAGAATATTTATAATTGATCACGCCAGTTGATACAGGCAATTTAGTACCGTTACCAAAATCAATGTTGTATGAGATGGCACTGTTTGCTGATGCAGAGATGGCAACAAGGCCACTACCATCCCCATTTGGATTGGTAGCATTAACGCCTGCAACAGCAACCGACAACGTTAAATTTGAAGGAGCTGTAAGATCTCCAAAGGAATATTCCTCTTTTTTACAGCCCGTTACAAAAATGGCTGCGAAAAAAATTATTGCTAGTGTTTTTATATTAATAATCATAATTATTATTTTAAGGTCAATTAATTAAGGCTGATGTCGTCAAATAACCAAGTAAAGTTTGCAGAACCATCACCAACTGTACCAAGATCAAAAATGAGTACTACTTTTTGATATGATTTTGCTGCATTTATAGCACTATAATCAAAAGTGAGTTCTTCCCATTGATTTGCCGTGGTTGTTTGAACTTCCTTCTCATAACTTACAGTTCCATCAGTTAGGTTTTCAACTTTCAATAGCACTTTTGCTCCTACTCGTGGAGAGTAAACCTTCATTTTGAAAGTTTTCTTTACAGAGAAATCTATTGGTGCATCTAAAGAAATGAAACTGCCACCCCAAGGCTGACCTGAATTTTTAACCATTTTGGCTACTTTGCTACTTGTGTTTATTCCACCAGATGATGGATTGTTAAGAACAGAAACATCGCCACCATCAAAATTGGTAAAAGTATAAGTAGCTGTTGTTGATTGAAAATCTAAAGGAAGCGAAATTCCACCACCACCTGAACCTCCGGCTACAAGTCTTATATCATCGAACAAAAACGTGAAATTGGCAGAACCATCGCCCATCGTTCCCAACTCAAAAATCAAAACTATTTTTTGATAAGAATTAGCTGTATTTATTGCACTAAAATCGAAAGATAAATCTTCCCAAGTATTAGCCAAAGTTGTTGTTACTTCCTTCTCATAACTAATAGCACCATCTGTAGCGTTTTCAGTTTTTAGCAGAACTTTAGCGCCAACCCTTGGAGAATACACTTTCATTTTGAAAGTTTTGTTTGTTGAAAAGTCTATTGGACTGTTTAAAGCGATCCAACTACCACCCCAAGGCTGTCCTGCGCTTTTAATCATTTTTCCAACCTTTGCACTTGTGTTGATGCCACCTGACTTGCTATTGTTTACAACAGTTGTACCACCACCATCAAAATCAGTGAAACTATAAGTCAAAGTTGAAGATTCGAAATCCAATGGAAGATTAATGCCTGTAACGATGTTTACAGGTAAAAATTTAACATCATCCCACAGGTAATTTTTGCCATTACCAACCTTTCCAAAATCGAAAAATATAGAAGCTTTATCGTAGGTATAAGTATAATTAATAACAGCCGTACCTGTAGCTTGGTTCTTGAAATTGAATATCAATGTTTCCCAAGTATTAACCTTTGTTGTTAATGCCTCCGTTTCAACAGACTTTGTGTCATCAGTATGGTCTTCAATCTTTTTATTGAGATCTGCGTTCAAACGATCCAAATCTGTTTGAACAGCCTGTCGGTCGGCGGCAC
>JANMZN010000404.1:0-2617 GCA_031383285.1 Segetibacter sp. | reverse complement strand
TACAGTTATTACCTGTGCATCGGGAGTTGCAGATAATGCTCGTTCTGTGCCCTCCACTACAATTTTATAATAAGGGCCACCTAAATAGCCTGTGGAATCGGGGGCATCCGATATAGTCCATTTTTGATGTGGTCGAAACATATAATCACCAATACGCACATTAATGTTGCCAGTTGGCCAACTTTTGATAACATCAGCTAATTCTTGGGCAGGTATTGGTTTAATAGGTTCGGTATTGGTTTGGCCAAAGCCTCGCTGAGCAACAGCCATTCTACTAAAATCTACGGCAAGTTCTAAACCATATCCTCTTCTTACCGATTCTATTTCATAAGTGCCTTCTTTAAATTTTTCACCGGCTATTGGCCAACCATCTTTCCAAACAATTGGTAAAATGCCTAATACACTTCGGCCACTTTGATCTAAGTCTGCTTCATAATGTATTGACATTTTTTCAATACCTTTTTCAAGAATTACTCGTCCAAAATGACCTGGGCCAATTAATCGCTTACGAGTAGCCACCACCATTTTGCCACCGCCCTCCAGCATGCTTCTGCCCACATTATCGATGTATGGCCCCGTAACTTTTTTGGAACGACCCACTACTACATTATAAGTTGAGTTTGCACCATCGCAACAGCTACCGTGAGTTGCCAGCAAATAATACCAGCCGTCACGATAGATTAAATCGGCGGCTTCACACACTATGGCCACATCTACAGGTTTGTTTCCAGCTTTAAGTTTCCCCGTTTTGGGGTCTAGTTCCACAATACGTGTAAATCCATAATATGTTCCATAGGCCAACCAGAGCCGACCTGTTGTGGGGTCTAACATAATGCCTGGGTCTATGGCATCGTTCTCTTCATAGCCATCCGAAGTAGCCACAATGATGGGTTCAGAATATTTAAAGTTGGGCGATTTTGGATCAAGGGTTTTATTCCACATCGTATAAATGATACCCTTGTGGCTTGTACTTCCGCCAGTGGCCCCGTAAACAATTAAATAGCGATCACCAATTTTAATAGCATCTGGAGCGGCTCCACCTCCTGGCCGCACACCGCCACCATGCCATGTCCAACCGTCATTTGAAATCAATCCGCCTCCACCAGTACCAAATGTGTAATATTTTCCTTCACATTCTACTATGGTGGAAGGGTCATGGATAAAAGGACTTCCTATTTGGGCAAATACTGAATTTGTGAGTAATACCGACAAAAAAGCAATTCGTTTAAATTTCATTTCTTAGTAAAATTAGGGTTAGACTTTAATCTTTGCTGATACTAATATTTTTAACAGGCTTGCCTTTTTCATCAATAAAACGAAGGCAAAAATTGGTAATACCTGGACCATTAATTACCGCCCCTCGAATAATATTTTTCCCTTTTTTTAAAGTTAATGCAGGCGAAGCCACATTGTCAACAATCATATCTCTGTCACCAGAAAGCAGGAGTACTTCTTGCCCATTGAGCCAAAACATCCCCCCAGAGTTACACCCTGCAGTCATTCTTACATCTTTTATTTCCTCGGGACAATCAATTACAGTAACCAACCAAAACAGCAAGCCATACTTTGGTTTATTAATGTCATAAGAAAAATTAAACAAATTGAAATTAAAGGTTTTACTGTCCAAACCATACCATTTGAGGTCTTGGTTGCCAACCTTTACCATTTCGCCATCCTTAGGGACTACCAAATAATTATCCGAAAAATTATCTGTTTTAAATGTATTTCGAAGATAATTGTCTGTGAAAATGTTATTTCTGGTAATGTCTTTCTTGATAGGTTCCATCACCAACCACCTATGTATAAAACCATTGTAAAATGGGGGTATTTTTAAGCTAGTGACCGATGAAAAATGCCTATTCAAACTATGTGTTGTATCACCTTTTATTGCAATTGCTGGCAAAGGAGGTCTTTGAAAACCTGGCGGTTGCCCTTTAGCCATATTTATAAGAGTTTGTAAAGTAAATAGAATTACAAATGTCAAAACTTGATGCAATGAATACCGTAATTTTTTCATAGATATAGTGCATTAATAATACTCTGATTTTGGCTAATGATCATGCCTTGAAAATTATTCAAAATTCGAAATAAATCGCATTTTACTTAAACAGCAATTGCGAAAATAAATAAATATCATGTCGCCAAACTGGCCATGAATGTCCACCTGCGTATTCGCTGTATTTGTATTTGATGCCCATTTCATCAAATTTTTTCATCATAATTTGGCAATTGGCATGAGCAATATCCTCTTTTTCACCCTGCGAAATCCACAATTCTTTGAGGTTTTCGTTAATTGTGGAGCTATTTTTTGCCATAAATTCATATTGAGGATCAGAGAGTTTGGTGTTATTTGCCCACCAACCAGAGCTGAATACACCCAAGTAGGCAAACATATTGGTGTTTTTCATCCCTGCATAAAGCGTTTGCAAACCACCCATCGAAAGTCCTGCCAAGGCTCTGTTTTTGGCATCCGTTTCAACTTTATAATTGCTTTCTACAAATGGGATCGCTCCGTTTTTTAGTTCGTTTTCGAAAGCTCTGAGCTGTTGTTCGCCAAAACCTGCTACTCCGCCACCGGCGTAATCAGGAAGGGCGCAAACGCGCTGAGCAGCAGGGC
>JANMZN010000320.1:0-2538 GCA_031383285.1 Segetibacter sp. | reverse complement strand
AGCAGCTATGGAGGCATACAAGCTATCCCCTCTAATGATACATTGATGCTTTGAATCTTTATAAGGATAAAACCGATTGCCATCAACAATGATAAATTTGGGACATTTTTTCAGATTGTCCAAAGCCAAATGCATAGCCTTAATAGATGCCCGAAGAATATTGATTTGATCAATTGCTTCCTGATCTACTTGGGCTACACTGTAGTTAATCGCTTCTTTCTCAATAATTGGTCTGAGTATTTCCCGTTGCGCCTCCTTTAATTGCTTACTATCGTTCAACAGCGGATGATGAAAATCTTTAGGTAGGATAACTGCGGCTGCAAAGACGGGCCCGGCATAGCAACCCCTACCTGCTTCATCGCACCCGGCTTCTGAATATTTTTTTTGATAATAAGGTTGCAGCATCTTCATTGCAAATTTGCGTTCTGTTTGCCGAAAATTCTATTCTGCATCCTAAAAGTTATACACGCAGAATCTATTTGTTTATGCAGAAGTTAATTATTGACGGATAAGTTAAAAAGTTTCTTTTTTTGAACTTTTAAATTGGAATTTTGCTGGCGAATATGGATAAGAAAACAAAAGTAGTCGCCAATTGGATTTTTATTGGCATCGTTATGCTAGTTGGCCAGGTGCTTCTTGGCGGCATTACAAGATTAACCGGGTCGGGGTTGTCTATTACAGAATGGAAACCCATCATGGGTGTTTTGCCCCCAATGTCAGAAGCAGCATGGCAACAGGCATTTGATCAGTATAAAACTATTGCCCAATTCAAATTTATTAACCAGGACTTTGGCATCAGCGATTTTAAATTCATTTTCTTTTGGGAATGGTTTCACAGGCTTTGGGCAAGATTAATAGGCGTGGTTTTTCTTATTCCATTTATATTTTTTCTGATAAAAAAGTATTTCAAAAGTTGGATGATCAATCCGCTCATTATTTTATTTGTTCTAGGTGCCATGCAGGGCGCAGTCGGCTGGATCATGGTGCAGAGTGGCCTCAATGACAATGATGTGTATGTAAGTCACATTCGCTTGGCTGCACATTTTATGTCTGCCATGGTTCTTATATGCTATGCTGTTATTTTTTGGCTAAAGCTCACCGTTCCTGCAAGAAACTTTGTTTCAAATCCGGGTTTATTTAAAGGAGTGTTGGCTATAACACTTTTGTTGGTCGTTCAACTGGTTTATGGAGCATTTATGGCTGGTCTTAAAGCTGCACCTGTTGCATATACCTATCCTGATATCAATGGATCCTTTTTACCGCAGGGTGCTTTTGCCGAAGGAAGTTTCTTCCACAACCTGGTTTACAACAAACTGGCAGTACATTTCATTCATAGAAACCTGGCTTACGTGGTTGCTATTTGCATAGTAATGTGGTGGATTAAAGCCAGAAGCATTGCGCATGCTACTTCATTCAACAAAGCCAAAAATCTTGCAATTTCCCTGGTGTTGTTGCAAGTAACATTCGGTATTATTACGGTATTAAACGGAGCTAAAATGACAAATGGCTTCTTTGGCGTGTACGAATGGTTTGCATTGGTTCACCAACTAACCGGCATGCTTTTGCTATTAAGTCTGGTTTCATTGGTTTACCTGAGTTCCCGAAGGTCAAATCAACCGATCGCTTAAAGGGATCTTCTTCAATAGCAAAGAGAAAAATGGGGTGCTTCAATCCCAAACTTGGGCTGTTGTTAATTTCCGACAGGTGTTTAATCTGTTATCCCCCTATATCGTTGTTCACTATTTTTTAAAGTAAGTTTGTTACAAAAGAAATAGGATGCTAGACATTGACACCATATTAGACTTCCTGGAACCAATAAATATTTATGAGTTATCCGAAGACGAAGGATATAAGGATACCCAACTAGGAAAGCATATAGCAGTAAATGATGAATACTTTCCAGACCTCGCTAACGCTGATATGGTATTGGTAGGTTTTGGCGAAACACGGGGACAGCAACCAACGGTAGATGTAAATGCGGGGCCAAATGCCATCCGCAAAGAATTCTATTCCCTTTTTCATTGGCACAAAGATGTACAGGTTGTAGATGTTGGCAATGTAAAACCGGGAGCAACTTTACAAGACTCCTATTCAGCATTGCAAGCAGTGGTCAATGAGCTGATTCAACACAATAAAAGAGTAATCATATTAGGCGGAAGCCATGACCTGACAATGGCACAGTATAAAGCTTATGCTAGTCTGGAACAAATAATTGAAGCCGCTTGCATAGATGCCCGCATAGACCTGGACATGGACAGCATTTTACCTGCTGATAATTTTTTAATGGAGATGCTAACCGGCGAACCCAATTTCATCAGGCATTACAACCACATCGGCTTTCAGAGTTATCTGGTACATCCTGCCATGCTGGAAACAATAGACAATCTTCGGTTTGACTGCTACCGGGTAGGAAAAGTAAAAGAGAAAATAGAAGACATGGAACCGGTCATCCGGAACTCCAATTTATTTAGTTTCGATATAGCTGCTATTCAGCACGCCCATGCACCTGCAAACAGGATTACGCCCAATGGATTTAAT
>JANMZN010000309.1:0-3641 GCA_031383285.1 Segetibacter sp. | reverse complement strand
GTCTATATTTATATGGTTAGCATTGCTTTCTGAACCCAATGTTTCATTGAATTGGTTGTATTTTTCTTCAGCCAATGCCTTAAACTCGTTCATTAAAAGCCCAAACGCTTTTCTTTTTTCGCCGGGAACATTCTTCATTTCTCCCATCAAATCCTTCACTATTCCTTTGGTTCCGAGAAACTTTATTCTATAATTTTCAGCTTCTTCAGAACTTTTTGGCGCAAAAGCCGCAATTTCTGTTTTGTAGTTGTCTATTTTTTTAAGCACATCTTCCATTGGGCAAAAATAAAGCAAGTTGATTAATTGGGTAAATTAATAATAAAAAGACTATGAATTATTGTTATTAGTAATGCCAATTTTTATTTTCTGAATAAATTACTTGAAGGAAAATTGAAGAATAAAATGTTAATACATTTGCCGAGCAGCAAAATTAACTGACCATTTGTCAAGATTGTGTTTTTGTTATGATTTCTGTATATATTGCGTCACTTTTTTAAAATTATTAAATCATTTATGAGAAAACTTCTATTATTTATGTTGTGTTCGCTTATGGCAGTAAGTCATTTGCTTGCACAGGGCAAAACGGTTACAGGAAAAGTAACTGACGAGAATGGAGCAGGATTAGCAGGTGCATCCATATCTGCCGTAGGTTCTAAGGCCAGTGCGGTCACAAATTCTGATGGTACCTTTTCCATTTCGGTACCTTCAAAGGTGAAAGAATTAACCATCTCTTTTGTTGGTTATGAAACGCAAACAGCTTCTATTGGTAGCCAATCCAGTTTATCGGTAAAATTGGCCCAAGGAGGAAATAAATTGGATGAAGTGGTAGTAACAGGTATTAACCGTGTAAAGAAATCTCAATACACAGGTGCTGCTACTAAAATCTCAGAAGCAGCTATCGCCAACAGACCTGTAGGTTCGTTTGATCAGCTATTTCAAGGTCGTGTACCAGGATTAACAGCTTTAACGTCTAGCGGACAGCCAGGCTCAGCTACCAACATTATTATTAGAGGAACCAGTTCAATTAATGGGGGTTCAGATCCACTGTATATTATTGATGGAATACCAGTTGAAGGTGGTGTTTTCCAGAGCATTAACCCCAACGACTTCGAATCTATAGACGTATTAAGAGATGCCTCTGCAACTGCCTTGTATGGTTCAAGGGCTTCTGCGGGTGTAATAGTTGTAACTACCAAAAAAGGCAAAAGTGGCGATAAAATGAGGGTTACTTACACGGGTCAGGCCGGTGTAAAATACCGTCCGAATTTTACATGGGATATGCAAACTTCCTCTGAGTTGTTGAACACTCAGGAAACTTATGGCAGAATAAGAAACATTGTAAACTCACAAGCCGTTCAGGATAATATGCCGGGTTGGTATTTTTCATCTCAGAATCCTGAATTTCAAACACTTAGTGCTATACAACAAGCGGCAAGATTGAAAACACGGGATTCTATTTCTCAGATCAATACCAATTGGAGAGATGTTTTCCTGAAAAAGGGAGGCTTTAACAGTCACCAAATTGCTATATCAGGAGGAACGGGAAAAACAAGGATATTCAGTAGCCTTTCTTTGTATCAAGAAGAAGGAACTACGCTTAGAACAGATATGAAAAGAGCAACATGGAGAACGAATGTGGATTATAGCGATGATAAATTCTCATTAAGCATTCAATCTAACATAGGATATACCAATAGAAATTTTCAGCAGAGTACACAGACCAATGGTTTGGCCAATCCTTTTTTGGCTATGAACTTGAGTGTTCCTTATACAACGCTCTATAACTCGGCTGGGTTGATTAATACCCAATTGGGCACTAAGTTCACAGCACCTAGAACCTATGATCTTACAACTTTAGATATTAACAAAAGCGATCAAGTAAAAGTAATTTTGGGAACTACAGTATCTTATAAATTGACCAAAGACTTTAGTTTGGGGTTAACTACGGGAGTAGATTTTCGTCAAACACTAGGTACAAACTATGGAAGTAAGTTGGCATTCTCGAGAGTAACAAGTACTTCTATTACAGGAAATGCAGGATTTCAAACAGAAACTACCAATACCTATGTTTCTGCTAACGTGAGACCATCATTGGAATATCGCAAAATTATCAATCAAAAGCATGATATTAATGCGGCAATTTACGGCGAATATATCAATGAAATTGGAAAAGCAACCAGTTTTCAAGGTTTTGGTATAGATCCAAGAACACCAAATACGCCTAATGCTATTACAGCACCTAACGCAGCGAACCAATTGTTTCCTGTTTTTGATAAAACCAATTCTAATTTCAAAACTAAAAACACCCTTTTTGGAGCGTTGTTGAATACTCGTTACACCTACGATGGGAAGTACACTTTAACTGCATCTTACCGTAGAGATGCATCTTCAAAACTTCCAGAAGTTAACAGATGGACAGGTTTCTACGCAGTTGGTCTTGTTTGGGAAGCAACCAAAGAAGCTTTCTTAAGAGGGAATACTAAAATAAATACATTAAGAGTAAGAGCGAGCTATGGAAGTGCAGGTAACTCTATCAACTTTCCCAGAGGAGATTTTCCTTACCAAGGAACTTATGGCAATGGTGCTTACGGTAGTTTGATTACGCAATCAGCTACTTATCCCGGAAACGATGATTTGAAATGGGAAACCACCTATACCACCAATTTTGGTATAGATTTCGGATTTTTCCGCAACAGGGTTTATGGTGAATTTAACTGGTACGATAAAAGAACCAAAGATTTATTCGTACAAAAAACACTATCTCAAACAAGCGGATTTACTTCTTTAGCTATTAATGGTGGCGAACTTCAAAACAAGGGTGTTGAATTGAATGTAAATGCTGAAGTGGTAAGAACGAGAGAAGTGGTATGGACTATTAACGGAAACTTTGCATTGAACCGTAACAAAGTTTTGGATATTGCAGGAGAACCTGCTTATGAGCAAGGAACAGAGCTTATTCAAGTTGGAGTTCCTCTTGGATCTCACTACGAAGTGAAGTGGGGTGGAGTAGATGCAGCAACAGGTGCACCACTTTATTATGATGCCAATGGTAAATTAACGCAAGTATATGCACAAGGTGCTCCTGTACAAGAATTTGGTACCTGGGAAGCTCCTTGGAAAGGTGGTTTTGGTACAAGTATAAGATTCAAAGGTTTTGAATTGGCCACTCAATTTAGCTGGCAGAAAGGTGCTTACAAAGTAAACAACCTTGAATATTTTATGGAAAATCCTCGTGGCTTTATTGAAAGTGGATACAACCAAGGTAATACATTAAAGTTTTGGGAAAAGCCAGGTGATATAGTAAGTACGCCAAGCCCGGCATATGGAGTAGATTTCTCTTCTAAACTAATTCAAAAAGCTGATTTCTTACGTTGGAGAGATTTAACCGTTTCTTACACTGTTCCGCAAAAATTAGTTAGTAAAACAAAGTTTATTTCAAATATAAATTGCTTTTTGCAAGCACAAAATTTGGCTATTTGGACACCTTGGAAGGGCATGGATCCTGAGGCAGGTGGAACAAATATTAATTTGAGCGAATTTCCAAATCCGAAAGCAATTACCGGTGGAGTTACCATCACATTTTAATCATTATTCAATTTTATTTATATGAACATTAAAAAATATTTTATATGCATTTTTGG
>JANMZN010000277.1:0-16332 GCA_031383285.1 Segetibacter sp. | reverse complement strand
AATTGTGGAACTGCTTCACTTACTTGGACAATAGCTGGCGCTACATCAGGAAGTTCTACTTCTGCCGGTATTAATTTTATTGGTTCAAGGGTATTTAATATTGGAATATCAAACGTTACTTACATAATCACCGATAAGTCAGGCAATACATCTTCTTGTGTATGTACGGTCTCTGTTTCTGATACCACCCGACCTTATGTAAAGTTTATGCCTAATAATACGGTATTTACAACCATTGATAGTTGTAGTAAAGTAGTTGCTGTTTCCAATCCCGTCATTACAGATCCTTGTGGAGTTACTTCGGTTTCCTGGTCTATGACTGGAGCAACAATCAGATCATCTTCTTTATCAGGTATCAACTATCTGGGTAAGCAGCTATACAATGTCGGTACAACAACAGTTTCATATGCCATTAAGGACGTTTTTGGAAATACTACGGTGACTTCTTTTGTTGTAAGAGTAAAGCCGTTGGACCCTGCATTTTGTGGATTTGCTAAAGATGAGATTGATAATCTTGGAGAAAATGAACAGATTTCATTATCATTATCTCCCAATCCAACATCCAATTATTTCATTCTTCAGATTAAATCTTCTACTTCTAAAGTTACTACAATCAATGTTTATTCTTCGAATGGAAAAAGAGTGGAAATGTTGAAAAGCATTTCAGGAAACGTTATCAGGTTCGGAGAAAAATATTCTTCTGGCGTTTATTATATAGACGTAATTCAAGGAGAAATTCGAAGGACAATTAAGGGGTTAAAGCAATAATGTCCAATGCTAAAGAAAAAAGCCATCCGTCAATTGGCGGATGGCTTTTTTTATAATTAAATTTTCTTGGCTTATTGACTTACAATAAACTTTACAGGTGTGTATTTTTCTTCCATTCTTACAAGGGCAATAAAGTATCCTGATCCTTTTCCAGCAAGATTAATTGGAATTGTATTTTCTCCTGATTTAAAATTTACATTTTTGAGCGTTTTTATTATAGCCCCTCTTTGATCAATTATTTGAATGCTTCCTATGCCCGAAGTCTTAGTTTCAATATGAAGAGTCGGCGTGTTGGTGGTAACTGGATTAGGCGTAATAAAAGATATTAACTTGTTAGCTTCATCAAGCAATTCAAAAGTGCCGGGTGTTTTGGCAGCAATTGAAAAACAAGTAGGTGCACCGCTTGTCCATGCCTTTGTTAGGAATGAATAACTAAAAGTTCCTGTAGTGCTTCTAATCAGATCAACTGTTTTTTGAGCACTTCCGTTATTAAATCTCAAATTGATTAAATTGACACCTAAAAAGGAATATTTCCACCAATTGCCGCAATTGAGTACCTGAGTCATTAATCTTCCTGGAAAAGCAATGCATCCTGTATAAGTTGATGGAGCAGGAGACCAGCATTCTACTCTTGGCTTAGCCCAAAGGGCAGTATTCTCAAAATATACTGTTATGATTCCTGCTTTGGTTAAAGTAGCCGTTGCCAGCGGCGAATAAGCACTATCAATATCCTGTGCTATGGCCCTTATAGTAGTAGTTGATTTTATCCATAATACTTTCGAATACCTCTTTGATTTATTTGTTGGTGTTGTTCCGTCTGTGGTATAATACACTTTGCTTCCGGTGGTGTCATCAGTAGCTTTTAAAATTACTTTTACACTGTCAGCGAAAGTACTGGTACCGGGTGTAATTGTAACACTAGGAGGGGTATTTATTTTCAAACAAGCAGGCCCACCATTGGTCCATAATTTTGTCGCCCATGAATAGCTATAAGTACCTATTGTTCTGGTAAGATCGGCAGACTGAACGCCTGTTCCACTATTAATGATTAGGTTAGTGCTTGTTACATTGGGAAATGTGAAGGACCACCAATTTGGGCAACCGACCACAGGTGTCATATTTACCCCCGGCCATGCAGAACACATGTAGGTTGTAGGCACTGCAGACCAACAATAAATCTTTGGCTGTGTCCACAAAGCAGTATTCTCGAAGTAAGCAGTAATGCCACCGGCAACAGAACTTTTTGTGTATGTTGCTGTAGCAGGAGAAGCTGCCATTGCGCCATCAACATCTTTGGCAGTTACATTTACTATTGTTGTTGACTTAACCCAAAATGGAGCACTATAAATAGTAGATGTGGTGGAAGCTACAGAACCATTTGTGGTATAATAAATAACACTTCCAGCTTTGTCATCTGTTACTGATAAAGTGACTTTTATACTGTCTGCAAATGTTGTGCTTGCCGGTGTAATGCTCACAACTGGAGGTGTATTTACTCCATTGCACATAGTTGGAATTGTTGTCAGCCACGCATTGTCATAATAGCTGGTTGTTGAAGCCGAAAGATCAGCTGTTTGTTTACCTGCCCCATCATTAAATACAATATTTGTTGAGGTGATGCCAGAAAATTTAAACTTATACCAATCATTGCAATGCAAAGTCATATCAACTCCGGGCCATGTACTACTTGTTAACGAACCTGCAGGGAAAGTATTCCAATAATGAATTTTAGCCCCTGCCCAGGTAGCCGGCTTTCTAAAATAAATCCAGATGTCTGGGATTTGTGCAAAAGTGTATTTAACACTGTCAATCGTTGATGTATTGCCAATAGAATCAACACCTATAAATTTAACCACTTTTGTTGTAGTTGCAGTTCCGGTTAATGAAAATGAACTGGTATAAAGCGTACTTGATATTGTTGGCGTTGTACCGTTGGTAGTATAATATATTTTTACCGGAGGCTTTTGCGAACTGGCAGTCAGCAAAACCGTAATAGGAGGCGTAGGATAATTGCCGGAAACAGGAGAAGCAATAACTACCGGTGGCGGAATAATGAAAGTGTAGGCAGCTGTTAATGTTGTTTGAGTATTGGCAGAGTCAACGGCTAAGGCTTTTATCGTTTTTGCTGTTGATATTGAAATCGGCGTATTATATACAGTACTAGATATAGTTGGGGCATTGCCATTTGTTGTATAATAAATTTTCACTGGTTTTTTGCCTCCTGTTGTACTTAATGCAATGGATTGTGCACTAAAATAATTTCCTGCAGAAGGTGTAGCATTCAAAATCAATTCTGTTGATTCGAATGTGTATTGTTGTCCATCAAGGTCAGATACTCTTCCATTGGCATCTACTGCTATTGCTCTTACAATTTTTCTGGTACTTACTGTAAATGAAGCTATATATTTTGAACTTGCTATTGTAGGTTGGGTTCCGTTTAATGTATAATAAATGCTATATGGGCCTGTGCCACCTGTTGCAGACATGGTGACTGTAATTGGTGCAGCATAATTATTACTGATGGGAGAAATTTTTACAACAGGCGAAGTAGTGCAACCTGATGTACAAGCTTCAAAGAAACCGGCACCATTGTCTCCAATCATTCCCGGACCATTTAAGACATAAATGCCAGCAGATCCGGAAGTAACAGTAAACCCAATGCTCCCGTTTGACACAGTAACTGTTTTTCCGGTTACGGCATCTCTATAGGTACCATTGTCAACGCCTGTAAAATTGAAAGATGCAGAACCATCTTTAGCTAGACCAACTACTACAAAACTACTTCCTGACCGACGCGTATATCCAATTCCATTTCCGGGACCATTTCCACCCCACGACCACGAGCCGTTTTGTAAAGCGGGTATTGCTTTTCTAATCGCATTCAGTTTCTTGATGTGTTTGTAGATTACGTGATTGGGCGCATTATTCATCACATTTCCATAATAAGCTCTACCAGTATTGTCCAGACTTTTATTAATATCTGCGGCATCATGAATGTCTGTCCATGCGCCAGATTTAAACCGCATCTCTGTTCCATAATATACAGATGGGATACCTCGCCATGTAAACATAAAGTTCATACAAGCTGCCAGGTTTTCGTCACTGCCACTGTATCGTTGGTTCCAATCATTATTAGGACCAAAATCATGGTTGTCTAGCCACGTTACCAATTGTGAAGGATCTGAATATAGATTATCATACCTCGCAGCGGCTGAAACGCCACTAAATCCACCCCCATCCTGAAATATATTGTGAAAGGTACCTTCAGCATAAAAATCAAGTACAGAAGCGCCTGATGATGCAGAAGTTCCAACACCGCCACGCCAAGTGTACCAATGTGGATTTAACTCTTGAACCTGGTGCAATTCATGTCTTTTTTGAGCTACTTCACCCAAAATAAACAGGTTGGGGTTTACGGCTTTGAAACGGTCCATTAATACAAAAACATCTTCTTTATTGATGTGCTTCCACGTATCCCATCTCATACCATCAATACCCATGTCGATGTATTGTTTGTAGGCATTAAAAAAGTAATCCTGAACAGCTTTGCTGCCTGTATTCAAGTCCGGACAATCCCCTGCTATTGCTCCGTTGTAGCAATTGGTTGTGTCATCCCATCCTTGTACGAAACCATTTCCCCAATGGTGAAACCATGCGGGGTCAGAGGTATTGACAAACGATTGGGTACTAGGCCAGTTATTATTTGCCAGATTGGAATTGTAAGGGGCCGGCATTTTAGCAATATTTGACCGGCTCCAGATTTTATCATCCAACGGGTTCGGTGTAAGTCCATCATATGACCAATTTGGATTGTCTGCTAAAGCATTGCCATTTTTATCTTTGCCCCAAGGTTGAGTTGGGTCTGTATTGTATTTTAATTCTGAAGCATCCTTAATACCAAATCTTCCGGAGTGGTTGGTTACCATGTCCAGAATTACTTTCATTCCTTTGGCATGTGCGGCATCTATTAAATCCTTGAAACCTGCACCGGGAGAAGTTAACCTATTGTCAACTTTTGTAAAATCCCACGCATGGTAACCATGATAATCTAAAGGCCCTCTGTTTTGAACAACAGGTGTTATCCAAATGGCTGTAAAACCAAGGTCTTTGATGTAATCCAACTTCTGTATCAATCCCCTGAAATCACCACGCCATGTTACATCTTGCTGACCGCTAAAATTGGCATTGTTAGGGTTCCCAGGAAAATAAGAACACCATTCATTGGGTGCATTGTTGGTAGAATCGCCATCGTTAAATCGGGATGTAATTAAAAAGTAAATGGTTTCTTTTCTAAAATCCACTTGTGAAATAGAAGGAAGGCACAAAGCGATTAAAATAGCTAGGAGGGCAATTTTTTTCATATTGGCGGAATTAAATGGTAAAATGTGTATTTTTTACACAATCAACAAATGAAATTAATGAAATAAATTTTTAAATGACAAAAGATTTTAGTTTTCAGGATGGAAAGGATATGGTGTTTTATATTTTATCATTGCAGACTCTGCTGAACGAGATTTGGCGCTGTTAACCCAAGCCGGCGTCTATAGCGTACACACGATGCATAGAAAAATTACCCTAAACAGAACGAAAAGTCCTCGATGATTGGGGGAGATTTGGAGATGAGGAACCTGCAAGAGCGAAAAGCTTTCTTTAATAAGCTAAGTTATTAGAAACGTTTAGCAATTTTTCTTAAATCATGAAAACATTAACGCTTGAAATACCTGACAATCTCGATGAACATTAAGCCAAAACTCTTTTTGCAGCTAAGCTTTATGAAAAAGGTTCATTGTCTTTAGGCCAAGCTGCTGAACTTGCTGGTTACTCTAAGCGAACATTCATGGAACTTTTAGGAAATTATGAGGTATCAGTTTTTGAATATTCTGAAATGGAACTAGAAAAAGATATCAAGAATGCACAGAACTATCATCTCTGACACTAGTTGCCTCATCCTCCTAGACAAAATTGGTGAACTTTCTATCCTAAAAAAATTATTCGGAAATATAACAACAACCTCAGAAGTAGCTAAAGAGTTTGGCCAACCACTTCCTCCCTGGTTTGAAATAAAAGATACTTGCGACAAGAATTATCAAGTAATTATAGAAACTTCAGTGGTAAAGAATACCAATAGCGACCTAAATGATATGGCTAGACATTGAGTTTTCATTAGGTTTATATTTTTACTAAATTTGTCTTACTAACATGATTTGAAATGGACAATATTATTTTATATACAAAGCTTTCATCTTTACCGGAACATTTAAAGTTGGAAGTATCTGATTTCGTGGACTTTCTTATGTCGAAATCGAAAAATTCTTTGGATAAAAAGAAGCCACAATTTGGTAGTGGAAAAGGGATGTTTACAATGAAAAAGGATTTTGATTTGCCCCTTGAAGATTTTAAAGATTACATGTGATGAGAAATCTACTTGATACGCACACATTAATTTGGTTTATAAATGGAGATAAACAACTTTCAAAAAAGGCTCAAAAAGCTATAGAACTAAACGGAGCGGAAAATTTTGTCAGCATTGCAAGCCTTTGGGAAATGGCGATTAAAGTTAGTCTTAAGAGACTTGATTTAAAAGCATCTTTTGTGCAAGTTGGTGAACAAATACTTCAAAATAATTTTCAAATTCTCCCTATTTCTTTGCAAGATATAGTAACACTTTCATCGCTGCCTTTTCATCATAGAGATCCTTTTGACAGAATGATTATTGCTCAAAGCTTGACAAATACACTTGTTCTACTTTCTAAGGACATAGTATTTGATGAATATGAGGTCGAAAAGATTTGGTAGCGAATGCCAAACAGTGGCGGGAAGTATATATCCGTAATGGAATGTGATTACATTTAACGGACGGAGTGTTTGCAGGTGAAGAACATGCAAAGGCGAAAAATACCAAAGTATCAATACTGCTAAATGTTTACCAAAACTCATACTTTCCCTTGTTTGCGATTAACCAGTTTTTGACAAACATTATTTGTTGTGGTGTTGAAGCTGTATCTGAAGAGTAACTTTCATATCGCCCGGGTCTATTAAGCATAATATAGCCCTCAATTAAATCTTTATTCTTTAATAACCATAAAATTGATGGTATAAATTGAGCTGAAGTATAATAAATTGGTGCTCCTGTATAATCTCCACTTTCTGAATACCCCAAGTATGTACTTGTCGTATCTAACCAGTCAGCAAATAATGCGTAGTTGTCCTGAGATTTCAAAAGTATTAAACCTGCATTATCTGCAAGAAAATCGCCGTAGTTCCAAGGCTTTTGCGCTATGTACTTATTGTGTTGTTGAATGATAAAACCTTTGTACTCATCATCTCCTAATACTGCCAAAGCTATTTCTGTATTCACTTTAGAAAAAATAGGCTTATCCGATAAAATGTCTTTTCTCAAAATAGGCATTGCTTCATAAACTCTTGCTGCTGCTATTGGCAACACAATATCTATAGGAACGGGTCTTTTTCTAATATCATTTTCTTTCTCCTTCCTATACACAAGTAAGGTACTATCGTAAATAGCTCTATAGACTGAATCATAAGAAACATTATACTTTTCAGATACTTCTGTGGCCTTAGCATTAGCACCTGATGCGGCATAGGAATCTGCTAAATCAACAGGAGAAGTTTTACTATATTCTTTAAACTTTTTTGCAAATTCTTGCTTATAAACCGAATCATATACTACCTTACTAAACCCAACTTTCTTATTCACCTTGTCAAGAATGTTTCCAAGACGCATAGATTCGAAGCTCCTCCTTACTTTTTTATCAACAATAGGTTCCAACTCTTCATCAGTCCATTCGTTCTTTAAAATAGATAATAATCTTTTCTTAATGGTGGGAGTAACATTGATTGATGTATCTATAGCTTGATAATACACATTAACAATATCATCTGTATGATAACTATTTAGTGCTCTTAATAAAAAGGTAGAATCGTAGTACTTTCTTTTAACCATTTCCTGACCGGATAACTGAAAAAAAAGAAAAAAGGAAAAGACTAGAATGACATATTTCTTCATAAAATTAATATGAATATTTCCAATGGTGATAAAAGAACATTTCCGTCGAATTTGAATATTTCAAGGTGTATTTTTACAATTGCTGAATTCATACTAGAAATGCACCACTTTGGTTATGAAATAATATATTAGGATTTTCAAAGTTGACTTTTTTTCTAGGTCTGGCATTTAGTTTATTTTGATTTTTTTCGCTTTACAACCTGGTTACCGGTAGACGGGCGAAGAAACGTAAGCTTTAACAGTAAAGACCAAGGTATTATTTAGGATAACAAAAAAGCCACCTTTTTGGGGTGGCTTTGAAATTTATTTTATTGTCGATTATGTTTGCGCAACTGTTTTCTTAGAAGTCACAGTAGAAGCAATGATTGTTGTATCAGCTTTTCCCAAAGGTTTGTTTTTAGCAAAATCCATCAGGATAGGTGCAGCAACAAATATAGAAGAATAGGTACCGGTGATTACACCAATCAACATCGCAAATGCAAATCCACGGGTAACTTCACCACCAAAAATAAACAGACAAAGGATAACGAGGAATACCGTTAAAGATGTCATGATCGTTCTGCTCAATGTTTCGTTGATGGCTTTGTTAATGATGGTTCCTTTATCTGTATTCTTCATTAGTCGGCTGTCTTCACGAATACGGTCAAATACGATCACTGTATCATTCATAGAGAAACCAATCACTGTTAATATAGCAGCAATAAAGTGTTGATCAATTTCTAACGGGAATGGTACGAAATCTTTTAGGAAACTAAATACAAATAGGGTAACAAATACGTCGTGCAACAAGGCTACAATGGTACCAACAGAATATCTCCAATCGCGGAAACGGATGAAGATGTACAAGCAAATTGCTAAGATGGCAAAAATGGTTGCTTTTTTAGCTCCGGATTTCAAATCATCGGAGATGGTTGGTAATACAGTTTGTGAACTTTGCTTATATTTTTTATCAAATTCACTGTAAGTAAGTCCTTGTGGTAATGATTTACTCAAACCTTGGAAAAGTTTTAATTCTACTAAAGAATCAATATTGTTTCCTGTTTGTTTGATCATGTACGAAGTAGTAATGTTCAATTGAGAATTGGTTCCAATTGTTTTAATTACCGGATATTCGCCATAAACAACTTTTAATTCGTTGCGGATTTCATCAACATTTACAGGCTTATCAAACTTTACGGTATAGCTACGTCCTCCGCTAAATTCAACACCTTCATCAAAACCATGAAAGAAGGACGCAATACCTAAAATCAAGACAACAACAGAAATACCATAAGCAATCTTTCTGTACTCGATGAATTTAAACGAAGCATGTTGAAATATTTTACGGCTTATGCCAGTAAAGTAATTGAAGTGACGATTTTTGTTTGTATAAAAATCCGAAATCAATCTTGAAACAAGGATACCGCAGAAAAGAGAAAGCAGGATACCCAATATTTGAGTAGTAGCAAAACCTAGAACAGGGCCTAATCCAAAGTAAAACAAAATACAAGCAGTAAGCAAGGTAGTAACGTGTGCATCTAAAACGGGTGCATAAGAGCGTTTGTAACCATCGCCTACGGCCAATTGATAATTTTTGCCTTTTGTAAGCTCTTCTTTAATTCTTTCAAAGATGATAACGTTGGTATCTACTGCTAGTCCGATTGTAAGTACAAGACCAGCAATACCCGCTGCAGTTAATGTAGCGCCCAATGCTGCAAGAATACCAATGGTAAACAACAAGTTTAATATAAGCGCAATATTAGCTACCCATCCTGCCGTATTGAAGTAGATTAGCATTAATGCAAAAATGATAAGGAAGGCTACAGCAAATGCCATTGTTCCACCTTGTACTGCATCTTGGCCAAGTGTTGGTCCAACAACTTGCTCTTGAATAATTTTAGCGGGTGCAGGTAGTTTACCACTTTTCAATATATCTGATAAATCCTGTGCTTCAGTTACAGAATAACTTCCGGTAATTTCTGAATTACCATTAGGGATAACGCCATTCACAAATGGAGCACTGTACACAATTCCGTCCATTACGATGGCTATAGGTTTACCTATATTGTCGCCGGTCATTTTGGCCCAAATTCTTTCGCCCACTTTGTCCATGCTCATCTTGATGGCTACTCTTCCTCTTTCATCAAAATCCTGTCTTGCATCGCTTACATGCTCACCTTCTAATTTTGCCATTGGTCCGTTACCTTCAAGTACCTTAACAGCGTAAACAGGAAGAATGCTGGTCGTTTTACCATCGTTGCCCAATTCAGCTTTTCCAAACATAATTGCAAGGTTGGATGGGAACTTTGATTTAACAGCCTCTAACTGGAAATAACCATTTAGAATTCCCGTGTCTTTGCCATCAATATATCCAATAGCAGCAGAAAATTGTTGCTGACCATTTTTCCCTTGTTGTGGGGGGATCAATTGCATAATGGCACCGATTGGATTTTCATTTTTGCCGGTTTTTGCAATTGTCTTATTTGTCTTTCCGCTGTCAATATCACTTAGCTTACCTGTAGAAGAAGTATCTACGGTAGTTTTTACAATACTAGTGTCTGCTTTAGTTGCAGTTGTATCAACTGTTCCGCTCAAGTAAGCGGCTAATGCTTTTTCTGCACTTTGATATGAAGGATAAATTTCACCAATATTATACACTTCAAAAAATTGGAGATTTGCAGTGGATTGTAAATATTTACGAACTCTTTCAGGATCGGTCACCCCTGCTAATTCAATATTGATGGTTCCTTTAGTTTCATCTAAGTTGATGGTAGGTTGTGCTACACCAAATTTGTCTATACGTGTACGAAGGATGTTATAAGTGTTTTTAATCGCTCCATTAGATTCGGTTCTAATGTAGTCCAATACTACAGCATCACTGCTAGTGTAGGTTATACGCCGATTGCTTGAAGCTGCAAAAATGGTAGCAAGCTTTCCGTCTGGGCTAAGGCTTTTAAATTCTTCCGAAAATAAAGTTATGTAATCTGCGCCACTGTTTGCTTTTCTTGCAGTTGCTTGCTGTAATGCCTTGTTAAAAGAAGGATCTCCATTGTAGCCAGAAAGCGATTTTATTAGTCCATCAAGACCAACTTCCATGGTTACATTCATTCCACCTTGAAGGTCAAGGCCTAGCATCAATTCCTGCTCTTTTGCATATTGATAGGTACCAACACCAAGAACAATTTTCTCGTTTTTAGTGCTGTCCAGCAATCTTTGCAGGCGATTTCTTTTTACTGTATTCAGCGTGTCTTTGTACAAATCCTGTACGGCAGCGTCTGAATACTTTTGCTCGGGCTTCTGATAATTAGCAGCCACCCATTTATCCGCTCTTTCTTCCATCGCACTTTCATGATTGCGAACAAACCAAGTAAAGCTCAATTGATATAAACATATCAGTATTAATAAAGCGGCGAAAAACGTCACTAAACCTTTCAACATACAAATAAGGGTTTTATAAAATTTTTTAGAGCGGCAAAGATAGGGGTTTGAAAAAGAAAAAGTTGGTGAATTTCTTTGTGCAGAAAAATGAGTTTAAATATTTGAAAGTCAATTGTTTGTAATGATAATTTTGATTGCACATTGTTATTTGGCTCGTTTGATGAACTGTACTTATTCCATTTTTAGGAATTTTTGCTTGCCAATTGCCAAATTTTCTGACACAATTATTATCATTTTGAGCACCATAAATCCGGTTAAGTTTTGCAGGAATGAACAACACCTTATCTTAGCACCCATTAAAAAAATGCTATGGCAACTATTCTTGTTATTGATGATGAAAAAGCAATTCGTAAAACGCTTGTTGAAATACTTGGCTTTGAAGGTTATAAAGTAGAAGAAGCAGCAGATGGTGAAGAAGGGCTAAAGAAATTTCAGGCTTCACTTTGTGATGTGGTATTGTGTGACATTAAAATGCCGAAGATTGACGGACTTGAATTTTTGAGTAAAGCAAAGGAAATCAATCCCGATATCCCAATCATTATGATCAGCGGTCATGGTACCATAGAAACGGCAGTTGAAGCGGTTAAAAAAGGTGCATTTGACTTTATTGCCAAACCGCCCGACCTAAACAGGTTGCTGATAACTATACGTAATGCTACGGATAAGAACACGTTGGTGAAAGAAACCAAAACACTTAAGAGAAGGGTCAATAAGGTGCAGGATATGATAGGAGATAGTGCCGGAATAAAAAAGATAAAGGATACCATTGATAAGGTAGCACCAACTGATGCACGGGTTTTGATTACTGGCGAAAATGGGAGCGGCAAGGAGTTAGTTGCACGTTGGATTCATGAGAAAAGTAGCAGGACAGAGGGGCAATTAGTAGAAGTAAACTGTGCGGCTATCCCCAGCGAATTGATCGAAAGCGAATTATTTGGACATGAGAAAGGTTCTTTTACTTCTGCCATCAAGCAGCGGATTGGAAAATTTGAATTGGCAAATGGCGGCACACTTTTTCTGGACGAAATAGGAGATATGAGCCTAAGTGCACAGGCAAAAGTACTTCGTGCATTGCAAGAAGGAAAAATTACCAGAGTAGGTGGAGAAAAGGAAATTTCGGTGGATGTTAGAGTTGTGGCAGCTACTAATAAAGACCTAATGAAAGAAGTGGAGCAAAAAAACTTTCGATTGGATTTGTATCATAGATTGTGTGTAATTCTTATACACGTGCCATCGCTGAATGATAGAAGGACTGACATTCCCCTGCTTGTAAATAAATTTCTAGGCGACATTGCAGAAGATTATGGTCAGGCAAAAAAAGAGATGGATAGCAAAGCCATGGACGCCCTTACTAATTATAATTGGACTGGAAATATTCGGGAATTAAGGAATGTTGTAGAAAGACTTATAATTCTTTCCGGAAAAACAATTACGGCTGAAGATGTAAGCAACTATGTTTCTTTTTAATGAATTTGTACTTTCAAAGTCAAAAGAACTAGTTCATAATTATGCTTTGCATTCAATCATTTTTTAAAGTTTTTAGAAGAATATTTTTTTTATTGTTCGCGAATCCTATTTTTGCAGCGGAGAGCTGGCAGAGTGGTCGATTGCGGCAGTCTTGAAAACTGTTGACTGTTACAGGTCCTGGGGTTCGAATCCCTAGCTCTCCGCCAGAAAGTTTATTTAACCCTTGCTTAGTTATACTTTGCGAGGGTTTTTTATTTACAATAGCATTAAACGCAATGAATATTTTTTCCTTAACAAGGAATTTGAAAATCAAATTTTTTAATGTTAACTATTAAAAAATTACCTAAGCATGCATTTCAAAGCATTTAGAATAGCGACCATTTTTTTAAAATAAGCAGTTTCCTAAAAGAATTTTTCTCAATTCAGGCTTCTTCTATTTTTTTAGCATATCGATATTGCATTTCATTCTTACCTTCGTTCAATAATTGTTTTAAAAATTAATAGAAATAATATGAAATCGCTAAAATTATTGTTTTTGGTAAGTTTCGCTTTGCTTACTTCTAATCTTTTTGCTCAGGAAAATCAGCAAAAAACAGATAGTATAAAAGTTTATGGAGAATGTGGCATGTGCAAAAGCCGTATCGAAAAGGCATTAAAACATGAAGGGATAACAACTGCTGCGTGGGATGATGAAACTAAAATATTGGTGGTTACTTACGACCCTATAAAGATTACAAACGACGATATTCAGAAGAGGGTAGCCGCCGTAGGCCACGATACTGAAAAGTTTAAGGCAGATGATAAGGTTTATAAAAAACTGCCAGGTTGCTGCCTCTACGATCGGAAGCCATAAGCAACAATAATATTTTGGGTGCCATGACTATTGAAAAGTTGAAGGTAATCTTCCCTAACCTTGAAGAGTCTTTGTATGATGATATCTGGAATAATGCCACTATCAAGGAAGTAAAGGCTGGTGAATCCTTACTGCGGGTTGGACAAACAATCAGGTCAACTATGCTTATAGTAGATGGATTGGTAAAGCTGTATAGGGAAGATGATGAAGGAAAAGAATATTTTCTTTATTATTTACAAGGGGGAGAGGCATGCTCCATGTCTTTAATTTGTGCTATCAAACATAATACCAGCGAAATGTCTTCAAAAGCACTGACAGATGCTACCATACTTACTATTCCGCTCGACCTGATGAACCTATGGATGAGCAAATACAAAAGCTGGTACCAATTTGTAGTTTTATCGTATCGCAGTAGATTCGAAGAGTTGCTGAAAACAATAGATGCCATCGCTTTTTCCAATATGGATGAGCGACTTGAAAACTATCTAAATAAGCAAGTTGAAAAATTAGGTACTACCCTAAAAATAACCCATCAAGAAATTGCAAACGACCTCAATTCATCAAGAGAGGTGATTAGCCGATTGTTAAAAAAAATGGAGGCTAAGCGTTGGGTTGTTATCCATCGCAATGAAATAGAATGGATCAAGAACAATGATTGATCAATAGCATTCACCAGGATATTAATTCTTAATATTTTGTAAAAAAGTTCAATTGGTTTAATCATGTAACTTATGTCACATTTAGGTAGGGCAATTCTGTTCATTTTTGCAGAATAATTTGTTGCCATGACCAGTAACCTTCACTATTCTTCCACCATTGATGTTCGTAAACCTGAAGAGTTCAATATTGAGCATCTTCCTGATGCTATTAATATTCCGCTATACAACCTTTTTCAAGCACTAGGGCAAATCAAGCAACTGCGCAAGCCCACCATGCTTTATTGCAGAAATGGCAACCGGAGTGGAATGGCTGTTACTTTTTTAAAACAAAATGGCATTCCGGACGTAATCAATGGCGGTGGAATTGATAACCTAAAGCAAAACAATTAATAAATATGATAACTTTTTTAAAAAATCTATTTAAGCCCTCGGCTGATTTGACATTATTGATAAAGCAAGGTGCTTTAGTAGTAGATGTAAGAACAATGATTGAATATAAGTCTGGCCACATTTCTGGGTCAAAAAATATTCCTTTGAATAGTTTAAAAAATAATGTTCAAAGCCTTAAGCAATTGAATAAACCCATCATCACAGTATGTCAAAGTGGAGGAAGAAGCAGCATGGCAAAATCAATTTTGCAATCTGCCGGACTTGAGGTATATAATGGAGGTGGATGGAGAAGTTTGCAAAATAAAATTCAATAACCATGAAAACAATATTGTACGGTTGGAATGTTATGAGGGTTGTAAGATTAGTTGTTGGTTGTATTATTATCTTGCAAGGAGTATTTGCTAAAGACTCTGTTCTTATCATTTTGGGGATAATGTTTGGCGGTATGGCACTTGCAAATTTAAGTTGTTGCGGTGTTGGTGGTTGTGTTGTGAATACCAAAGCAGAAATTAACAAAAACGAAAACGTAATTTATGAAGAAGTGGGTCCAAAAAAATAGGCTGTACTTTATCGGTGCAGCTATAGGGGCAATAGCAGGATTTTTATATTGGAAATTTGTAGGTTGTTCTTCAGGTACATGTGCCATTACATCTAACCCAATAGTGAGTACTATTTATTTTTCAATAATAGGAACGTTAGTCATTTCGGTTTTTCAAAGAAACAATAATACTTCAGAACAGCATGATTGATTTTTTAAAACAACCTTGGCCATGGTATATGGCAGGTATACTTATAGGGTTAATGGTTCCTTTTTTATTGCTTTCAGGCAATAAACATTTTGGTATTTCTGCCAATCTCCGGCATATCTGCGCAGCTTGTTTTCCAGCCAACATTAAGTTCTTTAAATATGATTGGAAAAAAGAAATGTGGAATTTGTTTTTCATTGTCGGCATAATGATCGGAAGTGTAATAGCAACTACGTTATTTTCCAATCCTAATCCTGTAGTAGTTAATCAATCGCTTATAGCAGAATTGAAAATTTATGGCATCAACAATACATCTTCATTGGCACCGGCAGAATTATTTAGTTGGCAAAGTTTGCTTACACTTAGAGGGTTTGTCTTATTAATTGTAGGTGGATTTTTAGTTGGCTTTGGTACCCGATATGCAGGTGGATGTACAAGTGGACATTCCATCATGGGATTAAGCAATCTTCAATGGCCATCATTAATAGCGACCATCTCTTTTATGGTCGGTGGATTTATCATGGCAAATCTTCTACTTCCATTCATACTACATCTATAAGTAACTATGAACATTAAAGACGCAAAAAAAGTAGAGCAACTATCTAATCAGGATATGAAAGTTGAAACTACACATGATAGTACTGACTATGAAGTAAGATCTCTTGATACCATCTGTTTAAACGATACTGAACTGCAACATCCTTGGTGGTACAATTTCAAATACCTGGCAATGGGAATTTTGTTTGGAATTGTATTGGTGAAAGGGGAGGTTATTTCATGGTTCAGGATTCAAGAAATGTTCAGGGCACAAAGCTTTCACATGTATGGTGTAATTGGAACAGCAGTTGTTGTTGGAGCTATTTCTGTTTGGATTATCAAGAAGTTGAAATTGAAAACTATCCATTCAGAAGAAATTCAATTTCATCCTAAGAAGTTTAATAAAGGACAGATAATTGGGGGGCTTATTTTTGGTTTCGGCTGGGCCATGACAGGCGCATGTCCGGG
>JANMZN010000203.1:0-3412 GCA_031383285.1 Segetibacter sp. | reverse complement strand
TGATTTTAAGTAAGTAATTCCCTTTTTGTAATTGAGCAACATGTAAACTCTGAACTGATTCACCTTGGGGTATAGTCCAAAAATTGCTTGATACTACTTTGCCATCTACCGAAATAACTTGCGCCTGGACCTCTTTCTGTTGTTTTTGATTATTCAATCTTACTTGTATCCTGTTCTTTGCCGGATTTGGAAAAAGAGTAGCAACCAACGAACTGTTATCTTTCACTAATCTGATAGGGCTATAAGTAAAGAACCCATCATCCTCCACTATTTTCAAACGATAGTAATTATTGCCATTCAATGGTTTTATATCTGCGTAAGCATACTTTTCATTACCTGCTTTTTGCGAAGTAATAAAAGTAAACTCTTTACCATCTGCACTTCTTTCAATGTCAAAGTGATGGATATTTACTTCGTCGGATGTTGCCCAAGTCAGCATATTTTTTTCGCCATCGGTATTTGCAGAAAAGCCAAGTAAACGAAGTGGTAATACATTAGAAACGACTTGTGTAGTTTCCAAATTGGTTTCAACGGGTAGGTTAAAATCAAAATAGATAAAGGCATTATTGGTAATGATACTTCCTACCGATACAGTGGCTGCAGGCTTTATACGAAAAGTAACAAAACCATGACTGGCTGCTTCATTTGTGTTGCTATCGGGCAGGTTAATATTGTCAAAACCCCAAAGCAATTGATTGCCGTTTCGTACGGTTAATTTATAATTTTCGCTGGCAGACAACATTTCCAACGTTGACCAATCAAGCAGGCTACTAAGTGTATCTCTTATGTACACATTAAAGGCGGTATCGGTACCTGTATTTTGAAATCGAATCGTGTATTGGAGGTATTCACCGTTATTTACATCTGATATTTGTATTTTACCGCCGTGGCTTTCTTTTTTATCGTTTGGATCAAAAGAACCTCTTACAATTTGAAAGTCTACTGCATTATTATCAACCGGATAATTATCTGTTACCGGTGAAGACACATTTGCATTGACAATCAAATTATCGCCATTGTTAACAACAGGGGGAGGCAAAATTGAAAATGAAAGGATGATGTTTATAGACTGATCGGGATTCAATTGCGTAATGTTCCAAATTAAGGTATCACCAACTATGGCCGTTTGCGAAAACGTAGCAGAAATAAAATTCAACTTTGCATTGTTAAAAAATTTAAGGCTAAAGTTTTTTACACTATCAGTACCCTTGTTTTTACAAGTCAATTGATAGGATAAAGGAAAACCCGGCCTTGCAATGCCCAGTGTTATCAAACTGATGGACAAGTCTCTCTTATTGGGTATTGGTTTTAAACCAAAATAAACAGTATCTATATTGATATTGGTGGAAAAACTTGTTTGGTGGGTAGCCGGAGAAACCGTGTAATAAGGGCGGTCAGGCTTTACAATTGTTACATAATTTCCGGTGTCAATTTCAATAAATGTTCTTCCTGTGGAAGAATGGGTAATGATGTTATCACTTCTTTTTGAGGTAATAATATTTGCATCGGTAAACAAAGGCTCATCGGCTTCTTTTATATTATTGCCATTATTATCAATAAACAGCGTTGCGTCTATTAAATTACCTTTAGAAACGCTTATGTCATCTAAATATATAAGACCGCTACTACTACCTACAGCGTAAGCATGAAAACCAATATAATATGCACCGGTAGCAGCAGGAGTGAAAGTGGAAACGATCACTTCGGGAGTAATTGCACTTATTGAAGGTAAGAATACAAGTGTATTTGTCATTGCATTTGCAAAGGCATTATTGCCAATTTTAACCTCCATTTTATCTGTACCAAATACACTATTATTGCCGTACTTGAATGCAAGCCTGTAGGTTTTTCCTGCCTGCAGTTGTAAACCTCGGGTAAAAAACCATGAATTGCCATTATTACTTCCCGCATATTTCAAAACTTTTCCGGAAAATCCCGGTAAACTAAAAGGAGCATCAGTAGCCCAACCATTTGGATTGCCAATATTTTCAACTGTCGTACAGCCAGGTGAAGCAGGTACCGTAGATGATTCGAAATCTTCAATGTAAGGTAAATTAATAGCAGTGCAAAGAGTAGTAAATAAAGCCTCATTAACAATGCTTTGTTCCTGTGAGCAAGTAGTGGACAATTCTATTCTGTAATATTTTGAAGGTAAAAGACCTGTAACAATTACAAAGGTATCGGCCAAGCCATTTCTTGAAAAAACGTTTGCACCGGTATTTGCATTAAAAATCTTCACTCTATATTTAGTAATTGTCCCTACAGATGGTGGTTGCCACCTGATAGTAACCCCATTTGTTTTAATATTTTCGAGCTTAATATTTTGAGGTCTGCCACAAGCTGTTTTGCTTATGGAAATATTATCGACTGAAAAACATCCCGCTCTAGAATCAACGTAAGTTTCTACACGAAATGAAATGGTTTGTAGTTCATTAGTAGTTGGTTTATATTCAGTTTGCCTAGTACCTGAACCCCAGGTTTGAAGTTTCCCAAAAAAAGAAGCGTAATAGTCATCATCTAATGAATTACCATTCCAATCAAAGGATATGGTGTAAGTGCTATCTTTTTTCAGATTGACAGGTTCTGTTAAATATGTTGCATCAGATGGATTTAATCGCGTACAAAAGCCTAATGTTCCATTTCCACCAGACTGAGATGTACTCCAATTTACATTGGCAATATCATATTGTGACAATCGTACTTGGCTGCAGGGATGCAAACCGTTGCTAAAATCAATCAAATAAGGAGGGTCGAATGCACATTGTGTTACTTTCAAACTATCCCAAGCACTATAGATTCCTCCTCCACAAGAGCTCCTAACGTAGAACGTGTAGCTAAGCCCGGTTCCAACTACAAACTTTGCACTTAATGCTGTATCGTTACCGCTTTTTATTAAACCTGTAGCACCAGATAATGGTAGTCCGGACGTTCGGGCTTGCCATTGGTATCCAACCGGTGTATTTCCCGATAATGGAGCTTGCCAGGAAAAAACTGCTTTGGCAAAAGAATTGCTATTTGTTAAGTAAGTCAACTTCAGGTTAATTACTTTATTACATTGAGCAATTGAGGTTTGATAACAAACAAATGCAACAATAAGTAGTAATAGTTTTTTCATGCAATTATAAATTCATAATAAAAATAATAAAAAATACCAAGCCTTTATTAATTTTTATGAGAAAATTGAACATTTTATAAGATTTAATTAATCCAGATCATTGCAGAAATACCAAACCAACTGTTATAAATAATAAATAACCCCTCATTTTTGCGGCGCAAATCTTTACTTTGAACCATGCTATACATTGTACCTACTCCACTTGGTAATCTGCAAGACATCACATCCACGGTTTTGAGTACTTCCAAAGAGCGAAGTGTGATGTCTTGCAGATTACCAAGTGGAGTAGGTACAATG
>JANMZN010000210.1:0-17722 GCA_031383285.1 Segetibacter sp. | reverse complement strand
TACCAAAGAAAAAGGTGTCGCCCTTGGCTGCAAATTTTACACCGCCCCATGAAACTGTATATTCTGCAGAGCGGTCCCATGCAATTTTTACCGAGGTTTTGATTGGTTTTATGGCTACAGCATCGCTAATTTGTTCATTCTTTTTATATCCTTTTGGTAGAACTGTCACTTTAACAATATTTCTCCCAAAAGGGGTCATCGTTAACTGAAAGTTTTCTTTTTTTATCTCGATCACTCCATTGAGTCCCAATGAAGGCATCTGCGCATTTAAAAATAATGCAGCCAATAAAAATGAAAGAAGCAAGTACTTTTTCATAAGGAGGTAATTTGGTTGGAAAACTACAATACTTTCTTAGGATTAGGAAAAATGAGTAACAAACAATTGGATGAGGAGATAAAAATTCTTTCTTTTACGATTGATTTATATATAATAACTCAAATTTTTCTCTAGTCATTACCCATCTTTTTACGGGCTGTTCAAAATTGAGTGAACCTGGCGTGTTTACATATTCTCTTTCCAAATCAAAACCTGCTTTTCCAATGTTTTATTGGGTGCAGGGTTGAGGGCATTGGGTTCTCTGTACAATCTTTTTTGTCGTAGATTATCAAAAAATCATGAAATGGTCAGCCTTGCGAATGCAAGGCCCATGTCTTGAAGCCTATTGTCGAGATGCCAAAGGTGTAAATGCATAAAAGCTTCCTCTCCGAATGTTGTAGGATTGGTATTGCTATGACCAATTGCATGTCCATTCAATTCCCAAATTACACAATTTGACCTTCTTTGTTCTATGGGTAATGCCCATTGACCCTTTAGCATGGCTGCCATTTGACCACTAGTTGGGAGTTTTGAAATATCAACACTGATTGCCTTCATAAAAGAATGAGGGGACACCGTCCAATAACTGGAAATGCCGTTAATATCCTTCAACTCAAATGGTCTGATGGAAAGTTATTCATTCATTCTTAAAAGTCATTAAAATGATTTTTTTAAATGTATGGTTTTAGACAGTTATAAACACAAGTTTTCCCGACTTCACCAAAAGCAGTACTTTCATTTTTTTTAAACTGCGCTCTGATGAATAATTCATTCTCAATTACCGGAAAAGTTGTTGATATTCTCCGTAAAACCATTACACCATCAAAAATTGATGTGCAGGATGGAATCATTACTGCCATTATCCCGGTGGATGTGTACAACGTAGGTGTTGATTATATTTTACCCGGATTTATTGATAGTCATGTGCATATAGAAAGCAGTATGTTGATACCGAGTGAGTTTGCCCGCCTGGCTGTAGTGCACGGTACTGTTGGCACTATTAGCGATCCACATGAGATAGCAAATGTATGCGGCTTATCTGGGGTAGAATATATGATAGATAATGGTAAGCAAGTGCCCTTTAAATTCAATTTTGGTGCGCCAAGCTGTGTCCCCGCAACTATTTTTGAAACGGCAGGTGCTGCCCTTGATGCTACTGATGTAGAAAAGCTATTGCAACGCGATGAAATAAAATACCTGAGCGAAATGATGAATTTTCCAGGTGTATTGTTTGGCGATGAAGAAGTACATAAAAAGATAGCAGCAGCTATAAAATACAATAAACCCATTGATGGGCATGCACCAGGACTACGTGGCGAAGAAGCTAAAAATTACATAGGTGCAGTCTCCATTCAAGGTGCTTCCCAAATCCCCCAATTAGGCATTAAAGGACCTATAATTTCAACCGATCACGAATGCTTTTCTTCTGAGGAGGCATCGGATAAATTGCAATTCGGGATGAAGATTTTGATACGTGAGGGTAGTGCTGCAAAAAACTTTGAAGCCCTCGTTGATTTGCTGCATGAACACAGCGATCAAATGATGTTTTGCAGTGATGATAAGCATCCTGATAGTCTCGTTGATGGGCATATCAATCAACTATGTGCTAGAGCAGTCGCAAGAGGTATTGATACGTTTAAAGTTTTAAAGGCCGCTTGTGTAAATCCCGTTGAACATTATAAATTGGATGTTGGGTTGCTGAAAGTGGGTGATCCTGCAGATTTTATTGTTTCGGAAGATCTAACCCATTTTCATATTGTGCGCACTTATATCAATGGACAATTGGTAGCAGAAAATGGCATAACAAATATTCCGTCTGTTGCATCAGGTATTATTAATCAATTTAGTTGCAGTCCGCTGTTGCCATCTGACTTTGAAGCAAAAGCCATTGAAGGTGCAGAAGAAGTTCATGTTATAGAAGCCTTGGACGGACAGCTCATCACCAATAAGTTGTTAGAACCTTTAACATTGCTGAACAATGGAGATGGAATTTTACGAAGCAATACCAACGCCGATATTTTGAAAATGGTAGTTATTAACCGGTATAGCAAAGCTCCAATAGCCAAATCATGGATTAGAAATTTTGGATTTAAAAACGGTGCCATTGCTTCCACAGTTGCTCATGATAGCCACAACATCATTGCAGTTGGAGTAGATGATGAAAGTATATGTAGGGCTGTCAATCTTGTTATAGCGGAGCAAGGAGGAGTTAGTTGTGTTAATGATAAAATTGAAAGGGTACTAGGCTTGCCGGTTGCAGGGCTGATGAGTAATAATGATGGCTACATTGTTGCAGAATCATATACAGCAATTGATCAAATGGCAAAGGATTTGGGATCTACCCTTTCTTCTCCGTTTATGACCTTATCTTTTATGGCATTGTTGGTTATTCCACATCTCAAGCTTAGTGACAAAGGGTTATTTGATGGAGATAATTTTACATTATACTCGCTCTAGCTTCTCGAAATTGTAATTGTAGCTCACTCATAGATTAGCTGCTATTAAATTATTTTCCATTCTTTAAAGGAAAAGGAGCGGGGATGAAGTTTACGCCTCCTGCCCAATCCAAACTGCTCCGCCAATGCTGCTTCTGGAAGCTCCACTGACAGTATGAAGAACATTGTATTCTTCCCGCCATCTTAAAACACCTATTAGCGCCATGATTAATGCTTCTTTATAATTGATGATCATTTCATCCGGCACTTCAATTTCTATCTCAAAACCTTCTAGAAGTTTTTTTAGACGATTGATTAAAAACGTGTTCATTGCACCTCCACCAGTCACCAACATTTTACAATTTGTGGTATTGTTTCTATCTCCCACCTTCTGAATGGAATACCCAAGCTGCATGACGATATGTTCCACATAAGTTCTCAATTGATCAGCAATTGAAATTTCAGATTCGTTTAACAGGGGATAAACGATGTCTGTACCAAAGCTATTAGCAAGCGATTTTGGAAAGGATTGCGCATAATAGGAGAGGGCATTTAGTTTGGTGAGCAGCGCTGTATTTATTTCACCCGATGCCGCCATAATTCCCTCGGAATCATATTCTTTTCCTTCATTTTGCGCCAGCATATTCAAAACCCTATTGGCAGCACAAACATCAAAAGCGATGTACCCATCATTTCCTTTGTAAGAAAGATTGGCAATGCCGCCGAGATTTAAGCAAAACCTATAATCAGCAAATAGCAGTTTTTCGCCAATGGGTACTATCGGAGCCCCTTGTCCACCAAAGGCTACATCCATAGTCCGCAGGTCGCTCACTACATTGATTTCAGTAAGTGCAGCAATGGATGCCCCATCACCTAGCTGTGCTGTCATACCGCTTAATGGTTCATGAAAAGTAGTATGTCCATGAGAAGCAATGAGTTGAATTTTATGGTGAAGGTCAAATTCTTTAATAAACTGGTTGATTTCGTGCCCAATATATTTACCATATGCGGTATGCAACAAAAGGTATTCATGTGCAGACAGGGTTGTGGCAATTTTTAATTTTTCTGTCCAATCCAAAGAATAAGGAATACAAGACGCTGCTTTTATTTCATAACTCCACTTGCCGCCGGATTCTTCCAGTTCAGTAAAAACTATATCCAACCCATCCAGCGATGAGCCGCTCATGACTCCAATAACTCTATAAACCATAATATTTCATTATTTTCAATGCACAGTTGGCATAATTGGTGTAATTTTCCCGCCGCAATCTACATTTTGAAATCTGTATTTTTTGTATGGTAATAAATTTAAGTAAGAATCATAGTCTTGTAAGCAATTGGGTAGGGGAATTAAGATGCATTGACATCCAGACGGATCGTATGCGTTTTCGTCGCAATCTGGAAAGAATTGCAGAAGTAGCGGCCTATGAAATTAGCCAGGAATTGGATTGGGAGGAAGCTGAGATCCAGACCCCTTTGGGTATCTCATCATGCAAAAGGTTGAAAGAGCAGCCTGTATTGGCTACCATTCTAAGAGCAGGATTACCAATGCACAATGGCATGTTGAATTATTTTGATAAAGCTGATAATGCGTTTATCTCAGCTTATCGCAAACACAGGCATGATGGTTCTTTTGATATTAGCCTTGAATATATGAGTTGCCCTCCACTTGAAGGACGTACAATTATTATAACTGATCCTATGTTGGCCACCGGTGCTTCATTGGTCAAGACCATTCATTTTATGAAGAATGAAGGACAGCCAAGAATGATTCATGTTGTAGCGGCCATTGCATGTAGCGTAGGAATACAATATGTACAAATGGAACAACCTGATGTGAAAATCTGGTGCGGAGAAATAGACGAAGAACTTACAGCAAAGGGATACATAGTACCTGGGTTAGGTGATGCAGGTGATTTGGCTTTTGGCAGTAAGATGCAGATGTAGTAGTAAGATGTAAAATTGAAGAAAGCATCATTTATTTTGAAATAATTGTCAATTATTATAGTTGTGAATATGCGAATAAATTTATTGATATTTTTTCTTTTTTTTAGCATAGTCCTGTGCGCCCAAGACCCACATTTCTCACAATTCTTTGCATCACCTTTAACGCTCAACCCCGCACTTACAGGCAAGTTTGATGGTAGTCTGCGCATTACAGGCAACCATAGAAATCAATGGCCAACTATCAATAGGGCCTTTGTTACCACCACAGCATCTGTTGATTTTCCAATTTTGAAAAACCTTGTTGGGCAAAATGACACATGGGGGTTGGGTTTAATGGCCTATTCTGACCAAAGTGCCAATAGTGCACTAAAATTTAATTACCTCACTATTTCAACAGCTTTTCATAAAGGGTTGGATGAAGATGGTTACCAACAAATTGGAGCAGGTTTCCAAGCTACCTATACCAATATGGTGTTGGATATTTCTAACCTGAAATTTGAAGATCAGCTTACTCCGTTTGGTTTTACTGGTACTACAAGTGAAGTGTTTAATAACGCCAACCTGAAGAGCAATTATTTTGATTTGAATGCAGGTGTGCTGTACACAAGTAGCACTTCTGACAGAAATCATTTTTATGCCGGCGTTTCCATGTATCATATTTTAAGACCTCAACAATCTTTTACCGGGTCCTATTTTATTTTAAACCCCAGAGCAACTATTCATGCCGGTGGGTATTTTCCGATTGGTGAGCGGAACACTATTCATACAAGTGGGTTATTTAGTACACAGGCAAAAGCCAAAGAAACCGTTTTCGGGTTAGCTATGCAATTACCTGTTTCAGATGATGAAAAACCTACCAGTGTATATTTTGGTAGTTGGATGCGCCTTAATGATGCCATCATACCTTATATAGGGCTTGAGATTGGAGACTTTAGATTTGGGGCAACTTATGATATCAATACATCTTCGCTCAAAGCAGCTTCGCAGTCAAGGGGTGGTATAGAAATTTCTCTTGTTTATATTAACAGACCTGAGGGTAGTAAAGGGTTGCCATGTCCTAAGTTTTAGTAGTTTATTATTCTTTCTGAAATCATTTCAACTACTTTATCATTTGCTTTATCTCATTCAATTTCATCAATGCCTCTACAGGGGTTAAACGATTGATATCTATGCTGCCAAGTACCTTTCTTATTTCATCAAATGTTTCGCTATGGGTGTCGAAAATGCTAAGTTGAACTTTTGTTGTTGATAGTTTTTTAATGTTTTCACTCAGGTCAACAGTTGAAGGCATTGCTCCTTCTTCATCTACATGTTTTGCTTCCAATTGTAGCAAAACTTCATTGGCTCGTTCAATTAATTTGGGAGGCATGCCAGCCATTTTGGCTACATGAATACCAAAACTGTGTGTACTACCACCGGCTGCCAATTTTCGAAGAAAAATTATTTTATTTCCGACTTCTTTATTTGTTACATGAAAATTCTTTACCCGCGGTAATTTATTCTCTAGCTCGTTTAGTTCGTGGTAGTGCGTAGCAAACAAAGTCTTGGGTGCATGTGGAGACGAGTGCAGGTATTCGACAATACTCCAGGCTATACTAATGCCATCATACGTACTGGTGCCCCTGCCAATTTCGTCTAGAATAACCAGACTATTTGGTGTAAGGTTATTGATAATGCTGGCTGTTTCATTCATCTCTACCATGAAAGTACTTTCGCCCCCGCTCAGGTTATCACTTGCCCCAACTCTTGTAAAAATTTTATCTGTCAAAGGAATGGTAGCAGATGATGCGGGTACAAAACTGCCCAAGTGTGCCATCAACGTTATCAGGGCTGTTTGCCTGAGCAAAGCACTCTTTCCACTCATATTTGGGCCTGTAAGAATAATTACCTGTTGTGAAGCAGGATCCAAAAATATATTGTTTGAAATATAGGATTCTCCTGTTGGTAAATTTCGTTCAATTACCGGATGCCGGCTATCTCTGAGGTCCATTTCTAAACCTTGATGGAGCAGTGGTCTTTTGTAATTGTATTGAAGCGCATTGTGCGAAAAGCAACAAATGCAATCCAGTATTGCCAGCATATTTCCATTGACCTGCATTGGAGAAATATAATCTTGCAGTTCTAATAATAGTTTACTAAATATTTCTTCTTCTATGGCCAGTATTTTACCTTCTGCACCTACTATTTTTTCTTCGTAAGTTTTTAATTCTGGTGTAATGTAGCGTTCGCAATTGGCCAACGTTTGCTTGCGAATCCATTCTACCGGTACCTTACTTTTGTGCAAGTTGGTTACTTCAAGAAAATAGCCAAACACATTGTTGAAACCAACTTTTAATGATGAAATGCCAGTCGCTTCTATTTCCTTTTGTTGCATTTGCAATAAGTAATCCTTGCCAGTACTTGCAATGTTTCTTAGCTCATCTAATTCAGCATGAATACCATCTTTTATAACCCCGCCTTTTGACAGTTGCAATGGTGGATTTTCAACTATTTCTTTCAATATTTTATCCATCATCAACATGCAGGGATTGAGTGTATCTGCCAGTCTTTGAAGGTATTCGTTTGTAGCCGGTAAACTCAACTGCTTGATCGCTTCTACTTGCATTAAGCCTCTGGCTATTTGAAGTACCTCTCTAGGATTTATCTTCCTTAACGGTACTTTACTGACCAGTCTTTCTATATCGCCTGCCTGTTTTATATGGAGCGTTAGCTTGTTTCTAAGGTCAACATCTTTAATCAAATATTCAACCAATGCTAGCCGTTCATTTATTCTGGCAATGTCTTTTAGCGGCATCACCAACCATCTTTTTAATAAACGGGCTCCCATCGGGCTAACTGTATTATCTAATACTTTCAATAAGGTGTACCCTTGTTCAAAACCAGAACCCAATAGTTCCAGGTTGCGAATTGTAAACCTGTCCATCCATAGGTAGTCATCTTTTTCTAAACGCTGAACTGATGTAATGTGCTGTAAGTTGGGGTGTTCCGTATCTTTTAAATAATGAAAGATAGCACCGGCAGCTATGATAGCATGAGTTTGACCCTCTATGCCAAACCCTTTAAGTGAATGTGTCTGGAAATGTTTTAATAAAATTTCAGTGGCATATGCCTCATCAAATATCCAGCTATCTAGCGTGTATGTGTAGAATTTACTGCCAAATATTTCTTTGAATTGCTTTTGAAAATTGCGTTGAAAAATGACTTCTGCAGGTTTTAAGCTTTGCAATAGTTTATCTATGTACTCGGTGTTTCCTTCGCTTACAAACAATTCGCCTGTGGAGATGTCCAATAATGCTATTCCCGCATGATTGTCAGTATAATGCAGTGCAGCTAAAAAGTTGTTGCTATTGTGCTCCAACAGTTTGTCGTTTGTTGCTACGCCGGGAGTTACCAATTCAGTAACACCTCTTTTTACTATTCCTTTTACTTGTTTCGGATCTTCCAATTGATCGCAAATGGCCACACGATAGCCTGCCTTGACTAATTTATGTAAGTAAGTATCCAATGCATGGTGAGGAAATCCAGCCAATTCACTGCTAAATGCAGCACCATTATTACGTTTGGTGAGTGTGATACCTAATACCTGACTAGTAATGATGGCATCTTCACCAAAGGTTTCGTAAAAGTCACCCACACGAAAAAGCAGAATGGCATCAGGATATTTCTGCTTGATTGCTTTATGCTGTTGCATTAGGGGAGTTTCGGCACTACTTTTACTCATTTGGACAAAAATAACAGCTTTGGCGCAATGGATTTTTCTACCTTCAACAATGTGTATAAGATGATAAAAACCCTAAGACAAGCAGAGGTCTATTTTTTTCATATTGTTCAATTACTATAATTTGATACAGGGAAATCAACTATTTTTTCCTTTAGCTAATACCATTATTGATAGCAAATTTTTGATAATAATGGATGGAAAGCTTGGCGAATAGTTGTTCGTCTAATCATTAGGACACTAGGGTGTTCCAAAATTCCTTACCTTCGATATAGTTTAATTCAATATTACCCGCAATGATGGACGGATTGATAAAGTTAAGAGGAATGAAAATCAATAGTATGAAATTACTATTTCCACTTGTGGGTATTGCATTTTTGTTTGCTAAATGCGATACCGTAAAACCTGCTAAAACAACAAATGCTCCATCGGACGAGTCTGGCACTGCAGCCAAACGTTGGAATATGCCTGAAACTGGTTCAGTAAGCACTTATGGTGCAGATACACTTATTGTCAGGCAATCATCCTACATTCCAATTGAAGGAAGAACACTTGCAGCACCTGACTTGGAAGGTACATGGGAACTTGAATCTATCAATGGAAAATGGCTGACAGCACGATCTAACCTTAAGCCTGAAGTGATTGCCAAAGCAGTTCATGATGCAGCAAGAGCCAAATCAGGATCAGAAACGGTGGTTGATACCATAAGGATGAAGGACGGCATAAAGACATCCACATCGACCATTATTTGGGAACGGGACAGTAGCGCCAAAATTACCCCTCCTCAAGGTGGCAATTACCATATTCCAGAAAAACCAAGCCTTCGGTTTTATGGGTTGAATGAAACTTTTTCCGGCTTTACAGGATGCAATAAAATATCAGGTAGGTACAACACGTCTGATACTTCAAGTATTAGTTTCAACAATGCGACTCCTTCTACTAAAATGGTTTGCATGGGTGATTATGATGAAGGTTCTTTTGTAAAAGCAATCAATAGGGTAAATAATTATAAGGTCACTAAAAATCAGTTGCAATTATTGGATGGTAATGAAGTGGTACTCATTTTAAACAGATTGGATTAATACTTCACGAACTTATTTGTTACGCGTTCTTTCTGAAAAACTATTGTAAGAAAATACGTTCCAGCGTGTAGGTTCTCTTTTCCTACTGTTACTGTTTGATTTCCTTTCCACAAGCTCGTTTTGTTCATAGATGATATTCTGCCGGAGGCATCCGAAATATATATGTCTGCAACTTGATTTTCATTGGAAAATATGTTGAGTTTTACATGAGTAGTCATTGGGTTTTCAACTATTTTAAAAGTACTAAATTTAATATTTTTAAAATTAATGGATACCACCTGAGAATAGCTGAATGTTCCATCCAAATCAATTATTTTGAGCCTGTAATAATTGGCCCCTCCGTTGGGGTTTACATCTGTTATTTCATATTTTCCTTCCAATTGTCCAGAGCTGTTAATTAACGCAATGCTACTAAATGTTCTACCATCTGTTGATCGCTCTATAATAAATGACTTTACATTCACTTCTGCTGTCGTTTTCCATGTAATATTTACTGTGCGATTGCTTTGCGCAGCAGCGGAAAAAGACAAAAGGGTCAATGGAGAAATATTATCTGTTTTTGTGTACCAAATAGGAGAAGTAATGATCCTTGCACCATTTCCACTCATGCTAATATCTGCATAATAATATCCTTTACTCAATATTGGTAAATTTAAATCGGTAAATGTCAAAGTACTACCATTTATTTTGGCTATTTCTATGGCATTTTGTCCTGATCCCGGTACGCCATACATCAGCCTTATAATGGCATTGCCAGCAGGCGTAGCAGGTGTTGCATCATAAACATTTATTGCGATTGCGGGTGCTGAATTATCTGCTAAAATGCTACCCATCATGTGGTTATTGATGGTAAAGCTGACTCTCATATCGCAATCTTCAGTGGCATAAAAATTTCTGCTTTTCATGGCTGTATAAAAGGAAGCAGAATCAATTGTTGGTGCAATAACGATAAGCCGTGATTTGGTTGTTCTTCCAAAGGTAGTATAATGGTTATCGTGGTCAATGGTTGGCCCAACATGATATCCCTTTGCTAATAGATAGGAATAATAAGGTAGGTACTCAAAATAGGAGATATCGCTGTAAGACGTATTGGTAGAAAAAGCAGGACCGCTTTGGATGGCCACTCCTACCAAAGCACTATCTGCATTGCTATCGTATGGAATATTGTGCAGGTTGTTGAAATCATTCACATAGGGATGCGCAAGTGTACCAAAAGTGTTTGTTCCTGTTTCATTTATTGTTTTAAACAACCCCTTTGTGCCCGTGGTAGCAGAAGTACCGGTATAGTCATTTATAGGTACATACACATCGTAATTGTTGCTTTCCCAACCAAACAATTTATCACTTCCATACACTACCACATGGCCGCCTCCGGATATTATTCCCCATTCCATACCATACAAAGCCAGGAAGGTAGAAGAAGTAGCTGATTTGGCTTCTGCAAGTCCAGGCTGCCAACTGCTTTTGCTCATGCCTGCACCTGAATGGTTGTGGTCGCTGATACCAAGGAAGTCCATGCACAATGAGTTCTTTGCATAATTGTAGTCAAACGCAGGTGTGTAAGACAAGTTATCTTTATTGCCATCAGAATAGCTTGAATGCGCATGAAGGTTGCCTGAGTAGTAATTGTAAACTTGAAGGCCTGTTGTTGTGCTTGCTATTGTCAAAGGGTTTGTGATAAGGTATTTTGTTCCCCCAAGACAATTGGAATTGGCTGCAAATACAAAGAAATAGTAAGTGGTAGCCGGGTTTAAGTTGGAAGCAACAAATGCTGTGGCTGAATTATTGGACAATACGGTGCCGCCACCAATCGTATTTCCAGTAGTATAATTATTGCCATCTAATGGGATAGCAGATAATGTTGAAACGGTAGAATACAGAATAAGGTAACTATCAGCAGTTGTTGATGGTTTAAAGAAACCATGAATGATGTTGCTGGAAGCGCTCATTTGAAGTAGGTCAGGTTGCGTTGTTGGAGCAATGCAAGCGGTTAACGCAGGGGTTACAAAATTGCTTGTCAATGGTAAGGTAGTATTATAAGCAGGTCCACTGTTGCAATTGAGCGATTTTATGGCAAAGACAAACAAATAATATGTTGTGGCAGGAGTGAGGTTCGTGGTTAGAAAACTACTTGACGGTCCTTGAGATACTACGACGCCATTTCCCAATAAATCCCCTTGGCGGTACACTAATCCTTTAGTGGGGTTAGCTGATAATGATGGAGTACTACATCTCACTACAAGGTATTCATCTGCATCTATAGACGGGTTGAAGTATCCTGAAGCACCATTTGTAGCAATATTTGTGAAAGCCAAAGTTGTTGGCTGTGTTGCTGGAATGGCGCAGGTATTGTTTCCTGCCAGCGTAGTAGTATCAGCCGATAACTTGTTTGTTGTTTCGTATAAAGGGCCACCTGTACAACCAAAATGAGCTGCAAAAACAGTAAAGTAGTATTTTGTTGCAGGGTATAGGTTTTTAGCGGTAAAGCCGGTGCTTGCTGCAATTGAAATGACTTCTCCGTCACCAATGTTGTTACCAATGGCATAATAATTTCCACTTAAAGGAAGCGAGGTCAACGATGCATTGTAGCTCTGTACTATTATATAACTATTTACTCCAAGATCAACAGATGGAGTAAAAGATGCGGAAATACTAGAATCGGTAATAGTGCTTAATGAAATGGCTGTAGGACCTGCTGTTGGTTGTAGGCAAGCAGTAGCAACAGTGGCAGTTAGCGTAATATTGTCAATACTGATCTTTGGCCTTGAGCCAAAGGCACCTCCAGTACCATTGTAACAGTAAAACCTGAGTCTTGCATTGGGGGCATTATTAAAAGCTACAGGCAGAGCTACATTTACTACATTACCATTCGTAGCTACATTATTAGTCAGGTTGAGTACTTGGGCCCCAACCAATTCTTCAAAGGTAAGTCCATCAATGGAACCGTAAACACGCAAAGATGCTTTGCGGTCGCCGGAAAAGTTATTGACTGATTTCCAACTAAAACTGAGTGTCCCCGCTGTGGTGTTGGTATAATCTGCATACATGTCCATTGCAGCCGCATTGCTGTTGTCTGTTGTTCCTGAAGTCAGGAATAACAAGGATTGCCCTAACGTATCTAGCTGTACACCTGAATTAAAGAGAGAAACAAAATAAGTGGTGTTTGTTGTAATAATAGATGGAGATGGGATGGTGCCCGTGGCGGAAGGTGCTAAACCTTTCCATGCTGATGCCCCTAAACCTGTTTTAAGTGTACCATCGTTGTTAGGATTAAAATTCCAATTTTTGATGTCAGAAAATGTTTCTGTATAGGAGAGACCCGGTTGGTAAAGCATTTTAATAGGGGATTGACCAATACCATTACCATTCAGCAGCAAAAAAAACGATAGCATCGTTAGAAAGAATTTCATGTAAGAAAGGGATTTTAGAGGAATTGCAATTTTATTATAACCAAAAAATATTTTGGTTATAAGTTCATGCTTTTGATTAAATCATGACTAATTAAATCAATACCAATTTTTATAAGTATTTCAATATTATCTGCAAATGTAATTGGATTTGAAAAGAAATAAATGCGTAGATGTGAACATAAAAAAAGGCTGTCCGAACGGACAGCCTTTTTAATTTAATTATTGACAAAGGTTAAGCTATTGAGCTCTTCGAAGTCTTTCTAAAGTAGATAAGTGCTACGATGATACCAACTGCTGCCAAAATGATGTTTAAATAATCATCAAATGGTACAGCCGGAGGAGGACCATCAGGACCACCGCCCGGATCTTGAGCAAAACCGAATTGTGCTATCAGCAAGAAAAATAAGACAGCACCAACTTGCTTAAAACTTTTCATTGTTGTGTTTTTTTGTTGTGTTTTCACGTTTTAATTTTTTTTAATGGTTACTGACTATTAATTATTACTGATCACTACTTTCTCAATTTTTCTCTTTTTATCAGGGCTAATTACTTCTACCTGATAAACACCTGCTTGTATTTTAGCAGCTGACAAATAAATTTGGTGGTTAGAAGTACCTTCTCCTTTAGTTATTGTTTGAGATTGTACCAACTGTCCAACACTGTTTAGCAAACGTACTGAATATTTTCCAGACGGTTGATTTTCTAACTTAACAGTGAAAGTCTTTTCTGTAACTAAACTAGGATAGATGATGATGCTGCTGCGATCTTTTGCTAGCTCAGGAAGTGTTACACCTGATGATTTGAATACCAGGGTAAACCTGTCGCTTGCAGATGATTTAGCATTATCAGTTACTGTAAAGTTAACAGTAGTAGGGTTTTCCAAACTAACCAACGTTTCAGTACCTGTGAAGTTGTCTTTCAATACAGCAGTAACATTTGTACTGTTGATGATGTTTGAAGGATTGAACTCAAATTTGTATTCAGTTTGCTTCAAGTTAGAAACACTGAATGCTACTTTGTCAGCGGCTACAAATGGTCTTCTTGCTTCAACAGTAATGATGGAAGTACCGTTTGCAATACCTAAATTCTCTCCTGTATTAGGTGTTTTTAATGCATCATTGTTGTCTATTTCATTAGAGAATGCATTGTTCAGCACTATTGCTATACCATCCGCTAAGAAGCTTTCGCCTTTTGAAACTGCGTAAATATTAGCTTTCAATTGCTGAACAGGCGTACCAGAAGGTCTGAAAACACTTCTACTTCCTGTAGTCTTAGCAGCTTCTGTTAATTGAATTGAACCACCACCTGTTGAATTAAGTATGAATGCTTGTCCAGATTCTATTCTACCAACTGTTTGTCCAACATAACTTCCACTTCCAGGTGTATATGAATTTGTAAGATCAGACCATGTTTGATAAGCTCCAGCATTACCTGTACCTGCTATTTTTGGATCCCATACCTTAAAGGAGTTAATTCCACTTTTTGTTAATGTAGCAAAAGCAATTGCTGATGCATAAATATTACCCACCATCACATTCTGCCCTGCAGGAAGTGTTATGGCAGATTGAGTACCTGAATAGAGTGTACCATTTGTACGCAATGTAGTAGCACTTGAGGTAGTTACACCACCAAACGGAGACGCAGTTCTATCGCCTCTTATGTAAACGAAGTAACCAGAGGTAGTTGCCATTGCATTGGTAGTAGCACTTACAGGACTGTAAGAACCCGGAGCGCCATTTGTGAATTGCAACAATGAGTTACCTGCAGTTGCAGCATCATAACCGCCAGTACCAGTAGTATTCGTTAACAGCGTACCCAATCCTGCTGTACCTATTGTAGGCAGGGTGTTGCCTTCTTGCCAAGCACCTTTAAAAGTTTGTGCACCTTGAACCGGTACTGACAACAATCTCCATGCTCTGAAAGCACCAGCTGGAATGTAACGCTCAACGGTAACATTTCCAGTAATCGAACCAGAAGAATTTCCAACGCTAGCTGTACCGTTAACGCTGGATTTCAGTGTTAGATTATTGTTAGTTGTAAGTGTAGCACCTGCTCCTACTGATACACTTCCTCCAAAATTTGCAGAGGTTATATCCAATGTAGTGCCAAGCGAAGCTGAAGCACCTGCACTTAGTGTAAAATTTCGTAGCTCTCTGAAACTACTGGTAAAATAAATGGTACCGGCAGCTCCACCTAAAGTAAGGTCAGAAGTAGAAGAACCTTTTAGATTTCCAGTCGCTCCTGTAATGGTGCCTGCTATTGTTAGTGCTTTGCCATTTAAATTTAGTGTTGTTGCACCTTGTAAATTTAGGTTACGAATAGTAGTAGAGATGTATGATAGAGATGGCATAACGGGTGAATTAGCTGGTATAATAACATCCGAAGTATTACTATTTGGTATACCGCAAACCCAATTAGCAGCGTTTTGCCAAGTACTATTCACACCCAACCATGTATTGGCACTGGTATTTAATGGTGCATCAGAAGATGCTATAACAAGGGCTGTACTTCCGCCAATCGGATTTACTGTATTTACGCCACTCGGCCAAACCCCATTCACCGTTACAGAAGGACAATTCACAATACTTCCCGTTGCAAGGCTTCTTTGTTCAATTCTTCTAATACCGTTAGTTAATGTGTTAGGTATTACCGTTCCCCATGCACCTGCAACACCATCAACAGAAGTTGTATAGTATGCAGGATAACTTGTGGCGTTAGCATATCCATCAGACTCTATATATGCCGCTGTTATTGGGCGGCCTGTTCCATAAACATTGTCATATAACAAGATAATGTCTTTTGGAGTTCCTGAAGATAACCCTCTAATTCCTGTAGCATTATTAGCACCTGCAGAGGTTGCAAAGGTTACTACTAATGCTGAAGTGGTGGTGGTTACTCTTGAGGCTACAGTAGTTCCGCCAGCGCCATCGTTCAGTAAAATTCTCATATAAACTGTATTGCCTGCCGTGAACCTTGTATTGCTTGATGATTCACTGATGAACCATCCCGTATAATTTCCTGTAGCATCCGTAGTGAAAGATGAATATGCTCCAGCTGTTGATAAGCTTTGAGTAGAGGATTGTGTAAATGCGCCCCCCGTTGAAGGATAAATGATTGTACCAACACCATTAGAAGTAGAAACATCAGAAGATACAACAACCGTATTGTTATATCTATAGGTTGTGTTAGGGGCAAGATTGCCTATTTTTACTCTGTAGATATACGGTATTTTGTTAGCACTGCCATGCATGTACTGAGGAATAATTACTTCAGTCAGCGTTGGCTGTGGTAAAAATGTTTGTACACTAGTTGCTGCTGGGGTGCCTGACTTAGTTCCCTGGTTGAATGTGAAACTGGCAAGCGTAGGAGCAGTAGTATTAATAGTGTGTCCTGAAACTACACTAGATACCAAATCACCAGTAATCCAGAAAAAGCCCGTTGTTGCAATAGTAACTATTTGGTTTAGACCTGTAATGACAAGGTTTGTATTTGCATTAACCATTGAATACCCGGACCCAATCATTGCAGCACCGGTAAATGTGTTGGTAGAATTATACCAGACTTTAATGCTTGCAGTAGCAAACTCTAATCTATTGTATGTCCCGGCAAATTTTAAAGTAATACCGGTAAAGTCTGCTGAGTTCACAGTTGCAGCAGCTGAGAAACTGTATAGAATATTATTGATTGAAGGTGCTCCAATAGTACCAGTAGTTGGGCCATTACTCGCAATGGTAATTGATGGAGTAACAGCGGCAATTGTTCTTACATTTCCACCTGCTATTGGGTCTGTTCCAGTTTTATTGGAACTTACAAAAGTGATGTTTGAAAAGTTGGTTGATCCTACTAAAATTGTGTTACCTGCATCCGCATTATAAGCGATATCCGCAGTAAATAGTACATAATAAGTTGTATTGATGTTTAATGCCTGAGACAACCCTGATACAGTAACCGGATCACCTGACTGCACTATTGGTTGTGATGACCCAAGTTGAGTGGCTCCAGAAAGGCTGTTGGTTGTGTTAATCCAAAACTTAAAACTACCAGGCTGAAGATCGCTTATTACATATGAGCCTGTAGGTTCTACAAAAATGCCAGTAAGCGTAGCAGAGGTTACAGTTACATCCAACTGAAAGCTATGGATTATTTGGTTGGTAGCATTCTGATTTACATTACTTGCTGCTGGACTTGCACTTGACAAAGCAATAGTTGGATCCAATTGAGTTATTGTTTGATTGTTGCTAGCTCCTACAGGGTCTGTTAGATTTTTGATTCCGGATGCGAATTGAATATTCGAGAAACTTGTTGGTGCAATTCTAATGTTTCTACCTACCACTGCATTACCTGCAATACTTGCTGTAACTATAATAAACCTGTTAAAGTTGGCAGGAATAGTAGTAGTAAGACCTGAAACGCCTACCGAACCACCACTTGACACAGCTGCTTGTGTAGACCCTAATTGTGTAGCTCCTACAAGCGTATTTGTACTATTAAACCAAAATTTAAGGTTTGTAATATCAGACGATTGGTAAGTGCCTGCGGTGTTTACAGTAATGCCTGTAAGATATGCAGGTGCAGCAGATGATACATCAGCATTTATTATTCCAATAATATGATCGATAGATCCCTGATCAACGTTACCTGCAACAGGATGTAAACCAGATAAATCTATGCTGGGTGTAGGTGCATTGCTAATAGTACCACTAAATGCCAAATCATTGACTGGTGTAGTAGGAAGACCTAATGCAAAAGTACCGCCGGTGTTAGTTGCACCATAAGCATAAACCCTAAAAGTAATTGTACTCACAGTAGGCACA
>JANMZN010000204.1:0-5275 GCA_031383285.1 Segetibacter sp. | reverse complement strand
AATTGAAGGTCAAAGTTTTGACATTCAGATTAAGGACGAATTGGATCTGATGTTGGACAAATTGGGCTTCACCGCTGTTTCCAATAAGGTTATAAAAGAGATTAAAGCCCCCATGCCGGGTTTGGTATTGGAAATAAATGTGACTGAAGGACAAGACGTGAAGGAAGGAGATAAAATACTCATTTTGGTGGCTATGAAAATGGAAAACAGCCTAATGATCCATGCGGATGCTACCATTAAAAAGATATGTGTAAAAGCCGGCGACCCTGTAGAAAAAGGGCAGGTGTTGGTGGAACTGGATTAGATAATGGATGTATGATTTGGGATGTATGATTTTAGGATGTCTGATTTGGGATGTTGGATGTAGGATGTATGATGTAGAATTTATGATGTTTGATGTATGATGTATGATTTGTGATGTTTGACAGGAGGTTGAGTAAGCAATATCAGGTTCTTTCACCATTCACCTTTCACCATTCACCATTCACCACTCACTCCGCCCCGGCGGACAGGCATTCACCACCGACCATTGACAATAAAAAATAAAAAATGAAAAAAATATTAGTTGCAAATAGGGGAGAAATCGCGTTGAGAATTATGCGGACGATTCGGAAGATGGGCATTCAGTCTGTAGCAGTCTATTCAGAAGTTGATCGTAATTCACCCCATGTATTATTTGCTGATGAAGCGGTTTGTTTAGGTCCGGCAGCATCTTCAGCTTCGTACCTGAATGCGGATAAGATATTGGCTTTCTGCAAGGAATTGGGCGTAGATGGTATTCATCCCGGCTATGGCTTTTTGAGTGAGAATGCAGAATTTGCACAAAAAGTCAATGATGCAGGCATCACCTTTATTGGACCCGGCCCGGAGGCTATGCGGGTGATGGGTTCTAAACTAGCGGCAAAGGAATGTGTAAAGCATTATAATATTCCAATGGTGCCGGGTATTGATCAGGCGATTGAAGATGTTGTATTGGCAAAGAAAATTGCGAATGAAATTGGGTATCCAATTTTGATAAAAGCCTCAGCAGGTGGTGGAGGAAAGGGAATGCGCATTGTAGAGAAAGATTCGGATCTGGAAGAACAGATGCAAAGAGCCATTAGCGAAGCGAAATCTTCTTTTGGCGATGGGTCAGTTTTTATAGAAAAGTATGTGACTTCGCCACGACATGTTGAGATACAAGTATTGGCTGATAATTATGGGAATACGGTTCATTTGTTCGAAAGGGAATGCAGCATTCAACGGCGTCACCAAAAAGTGGTAGAAGAATCTCCCTCGGCAGTGCTTACTCCCGAACTGCGGAAAAGAATGGGCGAGGCTGCGGTAATGGTTGCAAAGTCTTGTAACTATACCAGCACAGGTACGGTGGAGTTTCTGATGGATGATCAACTAAATTTTTATTTTCTGGAAATGAATACCCGGCTGCAGGTTGAGCATCCGGTTACAGAAATGATCACCGGTATTGACCTGGTAGAAGAACAGATAAAAATTGCCAGAGGAGAGCAATTGAGTTTTACGCAAGAAGATCTGACCATTCATGGCCATGCTGTAGAGTTAAGGGTTTATGCAGAAGATCCATTAAATAACTTTTTGCCTTCCATTGGTACATTGGAAAAATATGTAAAACCAACAGGAGATGGAATACGTGTAGACGATGGTTATGAAGAAGGAATGCCTATTCCTATTTATTACGATCCGATGATTGCCAAATTGGTAGCCCATGGCAAGGATAGAACAGAGGCTATACAAAAAATGAAGGAGGCCATCAAAAACTATAAAATTGAAGGACTGTCCACCACGCTTCCTTTTGGCACTTTTGTTTTTGAGCACGATGCGTTTGTTAGCGGACATTTTGATACGCATTTTGTCAAGAATTATTATACACCGGAATTGATAAAAGAAAAGCAAAAAGCAAATGCCGAAGCCGCAGCTTTAATTGCTTTGAAGTTTTGGAAGCAACAACAGAATGTACTCAATCCGGTAGGTCATAAAACAACAAGCTGGAAGCGGAGACTTGCTTAGATGTATGATTTGAAGATGTCTGATTTGAAGATGTCTGATGTTTGATGTGTGATTTATGATGTGAAGATGTCTGATTTGGTGATTTTTGGATTGTGAATATGCTGTTCTTTTAAATCATAACTCAGCATTTAAAATTTATACTTTTTTGGGATGAAAGAATAATTATTGCGAACTAATTTATTTGAAAATGAAATCTAAAATAGAAGAACTACAACAGAAAATAGCCGAAGGAAAATTGGGCGGAGGGCAAGTGCGGATTGATTCCCAGCATAAGAAGGGAAAATTGACTGCAAGGGAGCGTATCAATTTGTTGATGGACCCGGGATCGTTTGAAGAAATAGGCGCTTTGGTGATACACAGAACCAAAGACTTTGGCATGGAAGATCAGCAGTTTTATGGAGATGGTGTGATTACGGGATATGGAACAGTAAATGACAGGTTGGTATATGTTTTTGCTCAGGATTTTACAGTCTTTGGTGGTGCTTTATCTGAAACCCATGCAGAGAAGATTTGCAAGATCATGGATATGGCTATGAAGGGTGGTGCGCCCATGATTGGATTAAATGATTCGGGTGGTGCTAGGATACAGGAAGGTGTACGTTCGCTTGGAGGTTATGCCGATATTTTTTACCGTAATGTGCAATCATCTGGTGTTATTCCCCAAATATCAGCTATCATGGGTCCATGCGCTGGTGGTGCCGTTTATTCCCCGGCCATGACTGATTTTACAATCATGGTAGAGAATACCAGCTATATGTTTGTAACAGGTCCAAACGTTGTGAAAACGGTTACCAATGAAACGGTTACTTCTGAGGAATTGGGCGGTGCATCTACGCATTCTACCAAATCGGGTGTAACGCATCTCACCGCTATTAACGATAAGGACTGCATTGACCAGGTGAAAAAACTGTTGAGTTATATGCCTCAAAATTGTGAGGATGTGGTACTGAAAATACCTTTCACTTTTGGGGATGAAACAAGAGAGCAGCTTGAAAAAATATTGCCTGAAAGCACCAATCATCCTTATGATATCAGAGATGTGGTAAATGGCATCTGCGATGTGGATTCGTTTTTTGAAGTACATAAAAATTATGCAGATAACATCGTTGTTGGTTTTGCACGATTAGCAGGCAGAAGTATTGGTATTGTTGCCAATCAGCCGATGAGTCTTGCAGGTGTATTAGACATTGACAGTTCTAAAAAAGGAGCCCGTTTTACCCGTTTTTGCGATTGTTTCAATATTCCATTGTTGGTATTGGTTGATGTACCCGGCTTTTTGCCCGGTACCGATCAGGAGTGGAATGGCATTATTACCAACGGAGCAAAACTATTGTATGCACTGAGTGAAGCAACGGTGCCTCGGGTTACCGTTATCACTCGTAAAGCATACGGTGGTGCGTATGACGTAATGAACAGCAAACACATAGGCGCAGATATGAATTATGCATGGCCAACGGCAGAGATCGCAGTCATGGGTGCTAAAGGAGCTAGTGAAATTATCTTTAAGAAAGAAATAGCTGAGGCTATAGATCCGGCAAAGAAATTATTAGAGAAAGAAGCGGAGTATGCAGAAAAATTTGCAACTCCTTATCAGGCCGCTGAAAGAGGCTTTATTGATGAAGTGATTGAGCCAAGAGACACCAGAAAAAAATTAATAAAAGCATTTGCTATGTTGGAGAATAAAGTGGTAAAACGGCCCAGAAAAAAACACGGAAATATTCCTTTATAGTGTTTGCCAATGGACGCATTTTTTTGGCCGCAACAATTGTTTCGGCCATTTTTTTGAGACTTTACGCTTCAAATTGTTTGATATTCTAATTGTACTTCTTTGGTTTCTACTTTATAATTGTCCACCTTTCATACCTGTTATTTGCCATTTATATGTTTTGATTGAAAGAAAGAAGCTGCAAAACTTTTTGTTTCATTAGGTTTGTTCACAGTTTTACTTATTTTCATGAGGTAATAAAATATCAACTTATAATTTATACAAAATGCAAATAGTCATCAACAATTTAAACAAGCAGTACAGCAATGGCGTACATGCTTTGGACAATGTTTCCTTAACTATAGACAAGGGCATGTTTGGATTGCTTGGCCCAAACGGTGCCGGTAAATCTTCGCTGATGCGTACTTTGGCCACTTTGCAGGATGCAGACAGCGGTACGGCAACCCTTGGCGACATTGATATTTTAAACAATAAAGAAGCTGTTCGAAAGGTACTGGGTTACTTGCCGCAGGAGTTTGGGGTGTATCCTCGCACATCAGCTACCGACTTGCTTGATCACCTTGCTTTGCTGAAAGGATTTAGCAACGGTAAGGAAAGAAAGGAGATGGTGAACATGTTGTTGCAGAAGGTAAATCTTTTCGAGCATCGTAAAAAAGCCGTTAGCAGTTACAGTGGCGGAATGCGTCAACGGTTTGGTATAGCTCAATGCTTAATTGGGAGTCCTAAATTAGTAATTGTAGATGAACCAACTGCAGGTTTGGATCCCGGTGAAAGAAATCGTTTTTATAATATTCTGAGCGAGATAGGGGAGCATATCATTGTCATTCTCTCCACCCATATCGTGCAGGATGTAAGGGAACTGTGCACACAAATGGCCATTATGGACAAAGGAAAAGTATTGTTTAGTGGCAATACAGATGATGCATTGCACCAGATAAAAGGAAAAGTTTGGGAACGGAAAGTTGACAAAAGTTCATTAGCCGAATTTCAGAATAATTATAAGATTATTTCCAGCAAACTGGTAGGAGGGAAACCCCTGATTCATGTATTTTCTGATGTGGATTTAGACAACGGTTTCGCAAAAGCCGAGGAGAACCTTGAAGATGTATTTTTTGCAAAGTTGAATGAACTAGTGTAAACAAACTCAACCAAAAAATTATGTGGAAATTTATAAAACACGAATGGAAATATTGGCTTACCTCGCCAATGACCTGGATATTTTTTTCAATTATTACCTTACTGGTAATGGGTGCTGTTTCGTCTGATAACGTTACAATAGGAGGAGGTGTTGGCAGTGTTCACAAAAATGCACCTTATGTCATTCAGACCTATTATGGTGTGATGTCGTTGATTTGTTTGCTCATGACTACAGCTTTTATGAATGCATCTGCTAATAGAGATTTTGCACATGGTATGTATCAATTCGTTTTCGCATCACCTATTAAAAAAAGCCATTATTATTTTGGAAAATTTATAGGGGCTACATCAATAGCTGTTATTCCTTTATTAGGTGTTTCATTGGGCAGT
>JANMZN010000202.1:0-9745 GCA_031383285.1 Segetibacter sp. | reverse complement strand
ACTGCATAAGAGTGGGGTACATAAACAACCACATGATCTTCCAATTGCAATTTTCCGCTATTGTGCTGAGTCAAAAATCCCATTCTCCAAACATCATCTGCATCTACATTTACCAATACTGGTTTATCAAATTTACGTTTTTCGCCTGCAAAAGCCTCTAGGAAATCTTTGACAGAGGTATAAATGAATTTTATTCCGGGTGTTCTTTCGAATACATGGCCAAAAAAGTCAACCATTTTGCCAACCAATAAATAGCTGGAAATCCAACCGACCATCACGACCATAAATACAATTACCAAAAATCCTAAACCTGGAATTTTATGAATATTGCCTTCCTGATCAGGTTTGAATAAGGGTGGGAATATAGCGTGAATAATATTGGGTAGAATATTGTCTATATAGTTGAATAACGAAAGGGCAGCCCAAGCGGTGATGGTCATGGGTGCTAAAATGATAAGCCCCTGAATAAAATAATTCAGCAGCTTTTTCCACTGCCATTTCAAAGGTACTTTGGTATCGTTATTCGTCCTGAACAAGAAAAAGAAGATTAAGTGTGAAAAGCTACTAAAGTTTTCAGTAGAAATAATGTTTAATTAAACTGGAAGTTCTGCTTTTTAAGGATTTCCTCGTCCTGCTTTACCTTTTGCTCCCAAGCCCATGCAGTTCTCATCATTTCTTTCAGGTCATACTTTATCTGCCAACCCAAAGCGGTACATGCATAATTATTATTAGCATAAATGCCTACTACATCACCTTTCCTTCTCGGGCCAATTTTGTAGTTGAGTTTTTGGCCAGAAACTTCTTCAAATGCCTTGATGGCTTCCAAAACAGTAACGCCATTACCCGTACCCAAATTAAACACATCGCATTTGGTGGTATTCTTTCCTGCTATTAAGTATTGAAGAGCCAAGGTATGGGCATGTGCAATATCGGACACATGAATGAAGTCACGAATGCAACTTCCGTCTCGTGTATCATAATCTTCGCCAAAAACTACTAGTTCATTTATTTTGCCAATGGCTGTCTGGGTAATTGCAGGTACTAAATTAGCCGGTTTGCCAATTGGCAACTCTCCCATTTGTATAGAAGGATGAGCGCCAACCGGATTGAAATAACGGAGAAGGATTGCTTTGGAATGGGATGCAGTTACCACATTCATGATTATTTCTTCGCCCATTTGTTTGGTAGAACCATACGGAGATTCAGCTTTCTTAATAGGCGATTGTTCTGTGACTGGAATTTCGTCGGGATTGCCATAAACAGTACAGGAAGAAGAAAATACAAAATAGGGCACTTCAAACTCTTCCACACATTTGAGTAAGTTGATCAGCGAAAACATATTGTTTTCATAATACATTAAAGGTTCTTCAACCGACTCTCCTACTGACTTGTATGCAGCAAAATGTATGATACCTTCAATGTCTTCATTTTCTTGAAAAACAGCACGGGTATCGTTGTAATCTTTTAAATCAACTTTATAATTCTTAATTTTTTTACCCGTAATTTTTTCTAGTCCATCTATTAGATAAACGGTACTGCGAGAATTATCATCTATTGATATTACTTCAAATCCATTTTCTATGAGGTCTGCAATGGTGTGCGAGCCAATATAGCCACACCCGCCGGTAACAAGGATTTTAGACATGCTGAAATGCTTTTATTTACTGCAAATTACAGCAGAAAGCCTTATATAAAAAGCTTAATAATAAAAAATAATAAGGCAGCCAGCAAACCGCTAACAGGAATGGTAAGTATCCATGCCCAAAGAAGGTTAACGGTAACACCCCACCTAACTGCTGATAGTCTTTTGGTAGCTCCAACGCCAATGATAGCTCCTGTGATGGTATGGGTAGTGCTAACTGGAATTTTTAAAGATTCACTGATAAAAAGTGTAATGGCTCCTGCTGTTTCTGCGGCTACACCTTCAAAAGGGGTCACTTTTGTAATGCGGGTACCCATTGTTTTTATGATTTTCCAACCACCGCTCATGGTACCAAGTGCAATAGCTGAATAACAGGCAAGTGGTACCCAAAACACCATGTGATCGAGGCTATATGTTTTGCTGTCGTATGCAACAAGGGCTGCCATGATGATTCCCATTACTTTTTGAGCATCATTGCCACCATGCCCAATACTGAATGCAGCAGAAGAAACGAGCTGCAGTCTCTTAAACCATTTAGTTGCTTTTGTTGGATTGAGTGTATGGATCCAAAAGGTAAAAATTGCCATGACCGTCATAATCAGACCAAGTAATATCCATTTAAAATTTTTGGAGTAAAACATCAACTCTGCTGAATAGCTTTTGAAATGTGTATTCTTAGCCAAAACTTCATGGTCAAACTCCATGTTGTGATAGGTCAACCATATTACGATGGCCAATACAATAGAAGAAAATATTTTTGGTCCCACTCCTTTATTAAAGGAATAGATGAACCACATTGAAATAATATAAGCGATTAACAAACCGACCAATGGCGCAATTAATATGAAAGCGGCTGTATGAAAAATGTTGGGATAGTGCGAAAGGTTTAATGCCCCGAAACCTGAACTTGCTATGGCAGCTCCGGCAAATCCACCGATTAAGGTATGAGATGAGGAAGAAGGAATGCCAAACCACCAGGTAAATAAATTCCAGATTATGGCGGCAATCAGACCTGCAAGAACAATTCTTAACATGTCAATTCCCGAAACAACACCTGGCGTTACCGTTTTGGCAACAGTATCCGCTACTCCGTGATCTTTGAAAATAAAATAAGCTGCAAAGTTGAAAACTGCTGCCCAAACAACCGCTTGAAATGGGGTTAGCACTTTGGTAGAAACGATAGTTGCAATGGAATTAGCAGCGTCATGAAAGCCATTGATGTAGTCAAAAATGAGTGCTAACGCAATAATAACAATCAGTAAAGTTGTCATAATTATTTTTTGGTGTTGGGCTCAAAAAAGGTTTACGAGTATTTTACAATGATTGATTCAATCACATTACCTACATCTTCGCATTTATCCGTTACTAATTCCAGCACCTGGTATATTTCTTTTCTTTTAATAACCTCTTTAAAATCATTTTCCTGATTAAAAAGCTTTTCAATGCTAAGGTCAAAGATATCGTCTGCCTGATTTTCTATGTCATTAACTCTTATCAATGCCTCAGTTATTTTACGCAGGTTTTTCATATTTCTCAGTTCCAAAACCGCAGTATGTACGTGAATGGTCCCTTGTTCTATCAGTTCAGCCATTTTCTGAATACCCGGATCGTTAGGATTCACCCTATAAAAGATCATCTTTTTGGCGGAGGCATAGATATAATCGCAAATATCATCGAGTGCAGAGGCCAACGTATGTATGTCTTCGCGGTCAAAAGGAGTAATGAAGTTTCTACCTAATTCTGTAAACAACTTATGCGTAGAATCGTCGTTTTTGTGCTCAAGATCTTCCAATTGGGTGGTGAGTGAAGCTCTTTTATCAAAATCAGGCTCAGCAACCATTTGTTTTAACACAGCGCCCATCAACATCACTGTAACTGCCACTTCTTCAAAAAGATTGTAGAATACCGTATTCTTCGGCATGAACAACTTAGCAATAGAATTTAGACCCATAAAAAAATTTTCCAAAAGTAAAGCTATAGCCCCAATAACCCGACAACTATTAATCATCTGACAATTACTTAATAATAAGATAACATTGAAATGAGATGAAAATGGCAGAATATTCCTTATAAAAAAGGGGCGGAGAGGGTAAGAAGTGTAATATTTAGCATTTTAATCAACAAATTCAAATAACCAAAAAAAGCAACCCTAAAACAGTTGCTATAAAAAGAAAGCAGATTAAAATTGTCAACGCATTTAACAGCCTTTTTTGCGTTTCTCGTTTAGGATCGTCCGTAACGTAAAAATGAAAGTGATTAAAGAATAGAAAATCTCCAAAAGTCCACCTTCTGGAACGCAAAACAAAAAACAGTATCGTTTTGATAAACAACATAATTAATAATAGAGATGCGCTAAGAAAAATGACATTCATTAACATAAGTTGCTACAATGCTTAATTTAGATTGTTTATAATTAACAAACTTGAATGCTGCCTTGCATTTACGATTTCTTCTTTCAGCAATTTAATTTTTATCCTGATAGCTTTGAGCACTTCTAGCTCCTCATCTGACTTAAGTGCATCGCGAAATTTTTTTTCTTCAAACTCAAGCAAAATCTCCAATTGTGCAGGTCTATTTCCAGGGAAAAATAATTCCATTTTATCTATTTTAAGTTTAGAATAAAGACACTACAAACCTAATTGCATCTGATAATAAATAGCATAGTAAACCCAAAAGATAATAATTAATTAAAATGGTAACGAGTATCAATAGTTCTCATAAAATTTAAGTCAACATTGGCTTGTAAGCAATAGATGCCTTGACAAAAGTTGGGGATTTCTAACTGAAATACCTTTGATGTTAAAGCCTTTAGAGAAAATAGAATTTGCGCATGATAAAGATGACACAAAGTTTATTTCCGCACTATTCATAATATTAAATTGACAATTTGGTCACAATTTATTCATACTAATTTAGTCCTTTTGCCCTTCAATCTTCTTATGTGTCATCCTGTTTCTACAGGGTGTATTTAATTGTACTAAAGAAGAATTTTTATAATGCTGTTCATTTTACTCACTTTGAAAAGTCAGCCAATTAGAATTTAGTGTTTAAAAGATCAACAATACTGGCTTTCCTAATAAAATACGCTCATCCGTTTCGGAGTAGTATTCTCACCTCCTTAATGTATAGATTATGGAGGTAAAAAAGAGAAAAGTTGACATTCTGGTTATTTCTGATATTCATTTAGGTACCTATGGATGCCATGCAAAGGAACTACTGACTTATTTAAAAAGTATAAAGCCTAAAGTGGTCATTTTAAATGGAGACATTATTGATATCTGGCAGTTCAGTAAAAGCTATTGGCCAAAAAGCCACATGAAAGTAGTAAAGCTAATATTTACATGGATTGGAAAAGGGGTCAAAACATACTATGTAACAGGAAACCATGATGAAATGCTGCGCAAATTTGCAGGGATGAAAATGGGATCTTTTCGTATAGTAAATAAATTGGTCCTTAACCTTTCTGACAATAAAAAAGCATGGATTTTTCATGGTGATATATTTGATGTAACCATGCAACACAGTAAGTGGTTGGCAAAACTAGGTGCTATAGGATATGATGCCCTTATCTTAATCAACAGACTTTTTAATTACTTTTCTGAAACTGTATTTAAGAAGGGTAAATTATCCTTGTCAAAAAAGATTAAAGATAGCGTGAAGTCAGCTATACAGTTCATTAACAATTTTGAACTGACCTGTGCAGAGATTGGAATAGCTAATGGTTTTGACTATGCGATTTGCGGTCATATTCACCAACCTGTGATGAAACAATTCAGTAACAACAATGGCACCATTATGTATCTAAACTCTGGAGATTGGGTAGAGAATTTAACAGCTTTGGAATATAATAATAATGAATGGAGCATTGTAAAATTTTCTGACTTACATACAGAGGAAGCAATAGAGGAAAAGGATGATGACTTAAATACGAACGAGCTATTCAATAATCTTTTGCAAGAGTTTAAACTAATGAGCATATGAAAATACTATACGCTATTCAAGGCACCGGTAATGGTCATGTAAGCAGGGCACGGGAGATCATCCCGATATTGAAAGAAAACCATGAGGTGGATATACTCATAAGTGGAACACAGGCTGATATTGATCTACAATATCCTATAAAATATCGCTACCATGGTCTTGGTTTTATTTTTGGCAAAAGTGGCGGTGTTGACCTCTTGGAAACTTATAAAAAAAGCAAGTTGAAAGTATTTTTCATGGAGGTAAATTGCTTACCTGTTCAGGCATACGACCTAGTAATAAATGATTTTGAACCTGTATCCGCTTGGGCATGTTTTCAAAAAAATAAAAGTTGCATTTCATTGAGTCATCAATCGGCTGTTCTGAATAAAAATGTACCGCAACCCAAAAAATCTGACCACTTTGGAAGAGCTATTTTAAAGAAATATGCTCCGGTCACTTCTAAATATGGATTTCACTTCAAAGCATATGATAAACAAATTTATACACCCGTTATACGAAAAGAAGTAAGACAACAATTGAATGAAGAATTAGGGCACTATACCGTTTACTTACCTGCATATGATGACAACAGAATAATGAAGGTGTTAAAAGAAATAAAAGATGTAAAATGGGAAGTGTTTTCTAAGCACAATAAGAAAGTAATTAAAGAAAATAACATACGCATACAGCCTATAAACAATGAAGCATTTCTAAAAAGTATGACCACCTCTACAGGGGTATTATGCGGAGCTGGATTTGAAACACCGGCAGAGGCATTGTTTCTGGAAAAGAAATTAATGGTAATACCTATGAAAGGTCAATATGAGCAACAATGCAATGCAGCAGCGCTTAAGGACATGGGCGTACCTGTAATAAAAAGCCTAAAACTAAAACACTTAAATAAAATACAGGATTGGATAGAAAATGACAAAAGGGTAAAGGTAAATTACCCTGATGAAACAGCTCAGATTTTGAATAAAATAATTGAAGAACATACATCCGAAATTTCAACGGATTCCTTACTGCCGATCAGAAAAATATATACGTTGGATAAATTTAGAAAGTCAATGCTTAAAATGATAGCCGCAAATTTATAAAGATAAGTAGCATGTATTTTAGAAGTGAAGATTTTGGAAAAGATTTTAAATGGGGTGTATCAACTGCTGCTTATCAGTCAGAAGGTGCATACAACATTGAAGGTAAGGGATTGAGCATATGGGACGTTTTTTCTAATACACCCGGCAAAATATTTAATAACCAACATGGGAATACAGCCTGCGATTTCTATCATCGGTATGCGCATGATATCAGCCTTGTTAAGCTCATGAATATTCCCAATTTCAGGTTTTCAATTTCATGGAGCAGAATACTACCAAAAGGTACAGGATGTATAAACTACCGGGCTGTAGAATTTTACAATAACGTCATAGACCTTTGTCTGGAAATGGGTATAGAACCCTGGATCACACTTTACCATTGGGACCTTCCCAATGAATTGGAACTAAAAGGTGGATGGACAAATAGAGAAGTAATCAATTGGTTTAGCGAATATGTTCAACGCTGTGTCCGAACATTTGGAGACAGGGTAAAACATTGGATGGTACTGAATGAACCGATGGTGTTTACCGGTGCAGGTTATTTTTTGGGTGTTCATGCACCTGGAAAAAAAGGATTGTCCAATTTTTTACCCTCGGTTCATCATGCAGCATTGTGTCAGGCAGAAGGAGGAAGAATTATTAAAAGCGAATCATCGATGCACAAGGCAGGTACTACATTTTCCTGCTCTTATGTAGAACCATTTAGGTCCACTTCATTAGACAAAATAGCAGCCATCAAAATAGATGCGCTACTTAATAGGTTATTTGTAGAACCGCTAGCCGGTAAAGGTTATCCTGTAGAAGATTTAAAGTTATTAGAAAGGCTTGAACCTTATATAAAAGATGGGGACGAGAGCAAACTCCCTTTTCAAATGGATTTCATAGGCATTCAGAATTATACAAGGGAATTGGTTTCCTATTCTGCAATAACACCGTTGATATATGCCAAGTTAATCGCTGCAGAAAAGCGAACTACAGAAACTACTGTTATGAATTGGGAAATATATCCGGAAGCTTTGTATAAAATGATTGTCCAATTTAGTGCTTACGATTTTCCGTCAATTATTGTAACCGAAAATGGTGCAGCATTTGATGATCGGGTAGAGGATGGAAAAATACACGATACAAGAAGGAAAGATTATCTTCAGGAACACATTGCTCAAGTGTACAGAGCGGTGAAACAAGGAATGAAAGTAGATGGTTACTTTGTATGGACACTAACCGACAATTTTGAATGGGCTGAAGGCTATAAGCCCCGATTTGGGTTGGTTCACACTGATATTAACACCCAAAAAAGAATCGTAAAAGATTCAGGAAGATGGTATGGAAATTTTTTAAAGACCTGCAAATCGTCTTTACTCAAAGAAGCTATAAAATTTACAGAGAAAATCGAGCCCTAATCACGGTCTTCTTCTATGCCATGAATGATTTCATCTACAAACTTATCAACCTGCACTTTCACTTCATAATTATCTTCAGCATCAACTCCTACTTTTAAGTTCCATATCTCCTCTTCTGTTACTACATGATTCCTGTCCATAATATGCTTCCTTACAAGATCTCCAGGGGTCATCCTGTTAACGTTGTTTCCTGCATGATAAACTTGCATGTTCTTTATTTTGGTTGTATGTTATGAATTTTTCAATTGCAGTTGACCATCGTGCATCCAAAACAAGATTGTTACTTTTGTTTTGTTGTCATCTTTCTTTTCAAATGATAATTGTTTACCTGAAATAGTAAATAAAAACTCTTTAAGGTAGCCTTCCATTTCCACTATCTCTGATTGTAACTCCTGGTATCTGTCCTTGTTTTTCTTTATTTGTCCGAAAATCTTAAATCCTTCTTGCGCATCATTTGTTTTAATAATTTCCTGAGCATTGTCTTGTAAGAAAGCGTTGTACTTTTCCTCACATTTGGCCAATAAGACAGGAAGTTCAATCTGCTCATCTAATAATTGTAAGTAATCTTCTATCAGGTCTTCTATGTTTTTGAATCGCCTATCTTTCATAAAGTAAAATAATTTTTAGCAAATTTGAGCTTAAAAAATAAATTTCAATGTTATCATTTGAACTCGTTTAACAAATAAGAGAATAATCAAAAAAAAGCAAAACAATCATGCCATACATTTTAAAATAAGGAACGATAATGAAAAGTAAATGGAAGCTCGTTTTCAGAAAGTCGTCTTATATTAACTTTCAATTTTTGCGCGGCATTCAAATAAACGAAAAACGCTTTTTTGGCAACAGAATTCACTTAAACTTTCAATGATGTCTCTGAAGATGTCAAATTAAAAATTAAAAATCCTCAGCATACAATATAGGAAGGTTAACCCTAGTGTAGATGGTCATATTGCTTTTGTATCTATTTAATAAGGAATTTTTTATTTCTATGAAAAAATTCTCAAGTTTGAAAAGCCTGCGAAGCGTAAAGCCATCAAGTTTTTCTGTCACTTTTGGAGCTTCTTTAATAAAAGCCATTTTTTCTTCTTCGTTAAGATTTTTGAATTGTTCAATGGTCATAAGAGCTAGTTTTTTATAATAAATAGCAACAAAACATAAGAAAAAGAAATGAGAAGAACGATCGCACTTAAAGTATTTTGAACCAGTTTCAACTTTCTTCTTCTGTTGCTGTCAGTCAGGTAAACATTCATTTGTGGAAAATAAAAAAAGTAAAAAATAGCAGTGTCTCTGCGCTTTATTTTCACAAATAGACTAAGTTTAACTAAAAACAAGGCCCCAAGTAATATGGGAAGAATTGCAATTAAAAAAAGCACTATTGCGTCTATCATTGTTATTTACTTTATTGGTCAAAAATAAGTGTGTTACCATTAAATCCATCAATCTCAACATTTTCTTACCGTTAAGTTTAAAATGCTAAAATGCTATACAAATATTTGCTTTCAAAGTCAAACCTTCAAGTGGTAACAATAAAATAATTTAAAGATAACAATGCCGTAATATCCTTGTTGAAAGTAAGGTACACATTTGCATCCAAAATGTTTAAACAAATGAGGATTTTTATTCAATTTATTATCATTTTTCTA
>JANMZN010000113.1:0-1618 GCA_031383285.1 Segetibacter sp. | reverse complement strand
AAGGATGCATCAGCATTAAGAATGAAGACGTGAAGGAACTTTATTCCTACATAACAGTTGGAACCCGAATTACCATTAAACGATAAGCTATTTTTTATTTAAAAAAGCAATTACTGTACTAAGCCATTTTCCTTCTTCATTAGTGCATAAACTCTGATGACCTGAATTTTCATAAATCACAAGAGACTTATCCTTAGAAGCTAGATTTGCAAACACTGAGTTTGTTTCAGGTTCCGAAACCCGTGTATCTTGCTTTCCCCACTGCATTAAAACAGGAACATTAATTGACTTAACAAATTCTTCCGGCTTGTTGTTAAAAGCCCAGAAACCTTGTTCTATTCCGCCCCAAAAGGTTAGTAAAGTAGCAAATGGTTGGCCAGGAACATTCATCATCTTCAATCTTCCTTTAACCGCATCCTGCAATGTTGCAAAAGGCATTTCAATGATTATTTTTTTAGGCTGAATGGCCGCATAATCATGCATAGCTTTGGTAATAGAAGCAGCCCCTAATGATATACCGTAGAGAATAATATTCTTTTCGCCGCTCCTACTTACAAAATCATAAGCAGCTTTTACATCTGCACTTTCCAAATATCCTATTGAAGAACTATTGCCACTACTATTGCCATGTGCCCTAAAGTCAACCATAACAACATTATACCTTAGGTTGTAAAACGCTTCCGCTTCATTCAATACCCCGACTCTATTGCCACCATGACCATGAAAAAGGATGACCGTTCCTATTGCATTTTTTTGTTCCACATCCCAGCCTTCCAGCTTTAAGCCATCTGAAGTAGTTAATTCAATGGTTTCAGCAAGTTGTTTTGGTTTATCCTTCAATGCCAGTTTATAATTATCCTGCCCAAGTATAATTGTTTTGGCTACAGAAAAAAAACCCATCGCTTTTGCGGCACCCTTCGGTTCCGTTCCTCTATCGTACACGTGGGTCAGCTTATATGCCTGCGAGGCACAAATTATATTGAGCAGAATAAATAAGAATACCGAGAAATAAAGTATTCGTTTAAGCCATTTTTTCATAGTCAATTATCAATATTAAATAAAGTAAAACTGGGCTTTTTAGGCAAGTTGTTGAATGCTTACTGCACCGAAATAACTATGCAAAACTTTAGGCAATTTTATCTCAGCTTCTTCCTGGTTGTTCTCTAACAATGCAGCTACTATTCTCGGCAGGGCCAATGAACTTCCATTGAGACTATGGGCAAATTGGGTTTTCCCATTTGCATCTTTAAACCTGCATTTCAACCTGTTTGTTTGAAAGTTTTCGAAATTGCTTACACTGCTTACTTCCAGCCATCGGTCTTGCCCCGCACTGTACACCTCAAAATCATAGGTTAGTGCGCTGGTAAAACTCATATCTCCCCCACACAATCTTAAAACTCTATAAGGAAGCCCTAGACTTTGAATCAACGCTTCTACATGAGTAACCATCGCATCCAATACTTCATAGCTTTTATCGGGATGAACAATTTGAATAATCTCAACCTTTTCAAACTGATGAAGACGGTTTAGCCCCCTTACATCTTTTCCATAACTACCTGCTTCCCTTCTAAAACAAGGAGAATAAGCAGTCATCTTTATCGGCATTTCATCTTCTTTC
>JANMZN010000110.1:0-37043 GCA_031383285.1 Segetibacter sp. | reverse complement strand
CGGTAGAAACCACTTTTATGGACACCGAAAACAAGGGGGTGACGGTTGTTTATCAGATGCCGCCCTGCATTCAGCGCAAAATAGACAGCCTGAAACAACTGCCTGTGCTAAACCCGCCGGCACAGGTGGATGAATATGACTACAATGGTGAGAAAGTGTACGGTTTTTCGCTTGGCTGTTGTGATATGTTTTATGAAGTGTACAATGCCAATTGCGAGTATGTTTGCGCCCCGGCAGGAGGTTTTACCGGCAAGGGAGATGGCAGATGTCCGGATTTTCATCAGAATGCGAAATCGATAAGGGTGGTTTGGAAGGATGAAAGGAATGGGAAATAGTTTTTATTGTCTTTTGAGACGCAAGATTTTTTTGATCATTTTTTTTTGAATAAATCCTTCTAATAAAAATCTTAATCGCTAAATAATCCATGCACATTATTCATTTAGATGATCAAAACCTTTTCAGAAAAGGAGTAGAAAATTTCCTATCCAAAGAATTTTCTAACCTTCATATAGAAGCATTTTCTGATAATACAACTGCTTTGGAATATGTACAAAAGTGCCTTGTTTGTGAAAATAAAATTGACTGCATTATAACAGACTACAATCATCAGGGTGACAACGGGCTTGAATTTGCAAAGGCGGTTCGAACAATCGAAAAAGAATACAATTGCCACATGCCCATTATAATGCTCACCATGCGTCATGATGAATTACTAAAACAGGCAGCAATAGATGGACTATTGGATGTTTATTTCACTAAGGATATTACGTGTGAAGAGATCACAACTTTTATTAACAAATATTCTTGTAATAAAAGTTGTGATCTCTTCGATCTTCACATTATTTAAGAATGCTGCATTATCTATTAAAAATAAGCCTGAAACTTATATTTCCAATTGAGGAATGCAACTACAGCGCAAAGAACAAAAACGAAAACTGCTTCCAACGTTTTTTTCATGGTATGTTCGGCATAATAGTGTGCTGCAATGGCACCAATCATTAATATGCCAATAGATACAGATCCTGCAATGGCAAACTGATTAATCCAAATGCCGGATAATAGGAACAAGCATAGAATTCCTTTCGTTATGCCAACAGCATTTCTCATCCAATCAGGCAATTTAAACGATCGGAAATCTTCAACGATGGTTTCGTATTTGATCACCCAAATTTTTAATATCCAAAGCGAAATTGTCAACTCACAGATGACAGAAACAACTTGAACGTTTTCCAACGCTTTTAATCGAGCTTCATCGATTTGAAGGAGGGGCAAGAATGAGGTAAACATGCAGATTAGTTTTAATGATTTAATAAAATAGAATTGGTACAGTAAATTTAAAATGTTTTTTTTATATACCAAATAAATATTTAAGATTATTTCAAAGTACTTTTAATCTGGAATGTAGCTGATTATCAAAAGTAAGGCTAGGTTTATTTTATCTATTGAATAATTATTAAATACATTAATAATTATTCAATCGAATCGGGTTTATAAATTAATAATGTATAATGAAACATTTTGTTTCATTTTTCCAAAAGAAATATGAACTATTTAAACTTTTTCAAATTATAAATACCCCAACCTGCTAATATTAATTCGCCAACCACGCCTACACTAAAAATAATGGAAGGTTGCCCGTCTAAAATCATGCTGATTATTCTGCCAAAGGCAAGTCCACTCATAAAAAGAATATTCACCAATGTGGCAGCTTTCCAATAGGTTGGGTATAAAATACCAATTATCCAAAATGCAGCTATGCCAAGATACAATCCCATGATAGCCCTGAAAATATTCGAAAGTGTGGGATTCTCCACGTGGAAAAAAAGAACATGTTGCAAGATTCCATTGGGTATTAATCCATAGGTTATTCCTGCAGGAATAACAATCACAACGGAGAGTAAAAGATGAATATGTTGCTTCTTCAAGATCATATTTTCGTTGTGTAATCTAATTACAATGTCCCATTCCGCACAACTAGCACAATGATTACTGCTTCATACCTTCTAAATTTTTTTGCATTTTAAACATTTCATCCCTCATCCTTGCAGCTTCAATAAAGTCGAGATCCCTTGCTGCTTTCTCCATTTTCTTTTTTACCTGAGCGATTGCCTTTTCCATTTGAGGGATGGTTTTATAGGTCACTTCGCTTTCAGCAGCTTGAGTTATCGACTCTCCATCTTCGTTGCTCACATAATTTCCTCCGGGTTCTCCTTTAATATCCAGCACAGAAGTTTGTTTCATAATCTGTTCTATGCTTTTTATAATGGTCTGTGGTGTTATCCCGTGTGTTATGTTATAAGCTATTTGTTTTTCCCGTCGGCGGCTTGTTTCGTCAATGGTTCGCTGCATGCTTTCTGTTGTCTTGTCGGCATAAAAAATAACGAGACCATCTACGTTTCTTGCCGCCCGACCTGCGGTCTGTGTCAGGCTTCTTTCATTTCTTAAAAAACCTTCTTTATCAGCGTCCAATATGGCCACCAACGACACCTCCGGTAGGTCTAAACCTTCTCTTAATAAGTTTACGCCAACCAATACATCTATTTCGCCAAGCCTTAATTGGCGGAGTATTTCTATCCGTTCCAATGTATCCACTTCGCTGTGGATGTACTTGCTTTTGATGTTTATGCGGGCCAGGTATTTATCCATCTCTTCGGCCATGCGTTTGGTGAGTGTTGTCACCAATACCCTGTCACCTTTTATTACCCGCTTATCTATTTCATCTAGTAGGTCATCTATTTGATTAATGCTTGGTCTAATTTCTATTGGCGGGTCCAATAGACCTGTTGGGCGCACCACCTGTTCTATTACAACGCCACCCGTTTTTTCCAATTCATAATCGCTGGGGGTAGCGCTTACAAACACTATTTGATTCAATAAGTTTTCGAACTCATGAAAATTGAGTGGCCTGTTATCCAAAGCACTTGGTAACCTAAATCCATAATCAACCAACACCATTTTTCTACTACGGTCACCGCCAGACATACCTGCAACCTGCGGTATCGTTTGGTGGCTTTCATCTATCATGCACAAATAGTCTTTGGGAAAATAATCCAGCAAGCAGAATGGCCTGGTGCCGGGTTTTCGTTGGTCAAAAAACCGGGAATAGTTTTCTACGCCATTGCAGTAACCCAATTCCCGGATCATCTCCAAATCATAATTTACTCTTTCGCTCAGCCGTTGTGCTTCTATGTATTTTCCGGTACTTTTAAAATACTCCACCTGCGCACTCATTTCGTCCTGTATGTCGTACAGCACTTTCTGCATTTGATCTTTAGGTGCTAAGTAAAGATTTGCCGGAAAAATAGCTGCATCCGCCAACCTGCTAATACGTTTTCCGGAGGACAGTTCCAGGGTTTCAATACTTTCTATTTCATCGCCAAAAAAAGTAATCCTGTAACCAAAATCCATGTAAGGGAGATTAATATCTACAGTATCTCCTTTTACTCTAAATGTGCCACGCCCAAATTCACCCTGGCTTCGGTTGTAAAGGGCATTTACCAAGCCGTGCAAAAATCCTTGTCTTGATATGATCTGCCCTTCTTTTATTCTTACTATTCCGTTTTCGAACTCTGTCGGATTGCCCATACCATAAATGCAGCTAACAGAAGCTACCACAATAATATCACGCCTGCCTGTCAAAAGTTGAGCAGTCGCTTGCAATCGTAACTTATCAAGCTCTTCATTAATGCTGAGGTCCTTTTCTATGTAGGTATCACTTACTGGCATGTAAGCCTCGGGTTGGTAATAGTCATAGTAGCTAACGAAATAGCCTACAGCATTTTCCGGAAAAAACTGTTTGAATTCTCCATACAGTTGAGCAACCAAAGTCTTGTTGTGCGTAAGTACTAGCGTGGGTTTTTGTACATTCTGAATTACATTGGCCATGGTAAATGTCTTACCACTACCTGTTACCCCAAGCAATGTTTGAAACCTTTCGCCCTGCAATATGCCTTCTGTTAATTGATGGATAGCAGAAGGTTGATCACCTGCAGGCTGATAGGATGATTCAAGTTTGAAAGGCATAGCCGCAAGTTACAAAGAACTCTTTTGAAAGAACCATTTTATCCGATAGATTTCCTTTGATCAGGAATTATCAAACATTATGAATCTAAGATCATACATCACATATCATACCTCCTCAATCCAATTTCACCCACACATAATCGTCTTGCACCACATTGTTTTTTATGACAGCTTTCTTTCGGATACTTTCAAGGTGAAAACCATTTTTTTCTAAAACCCGCATGGAAGCTTTATTGTTATCAAATACTTCAGCATAGATTCTTATTGCATCAAAATGGCTTGAAATATATTGAAGTAATTGTCCCACGGCTTCGGTTGCAATTCCTTTGCCCCAAAAGTGCTCACCGATAAAATAACCAATTTCTATACTCTTTCTGTAAATATCGTCCTTAGTAATGATACCAATACTGCCTGCCAATTGAAAATCATAAATAATGGCAAAATTGTCAACCGGTTGTTTGTCTTTGTTGAAGGCTATCCACGATACAGCATTGGTAATGGTATAAGGGTGTGGAAAATTATCCCTTACATTTATCCAAATCTTTCTAGAGTTGCAAATGGCAGCAAGTGCGCCGGCATCTTCGGGCTTCCATGGGCGTAGGTGCACTAAACTTGACAAGTTGTTTTTGATAAATGTCATGAATTTTTTTTAACTACTAATTCATTGTTTCAGGACTATTCTTATATATGGGTTGGTACAATTTGAAGCACCTTCTGATCATCGTAACCTTGTACTCTTCTTCACTTTTTGCTGGCTCGCCATCAATATGAAACGGTGCATGTTTCAGATTGCGAATAGTAAGGGATGGCGTTTGAAAATAGAGAATATTTTTCTTAGACATATCTTCTACCAACTGTTGCAGTTTATTATTACCTCTAATCTGCCTTAGTATTGCAAAAGGCAACTTTGCTTTATTCATTTTTTGTACAATTACGATGTCCAATAAACCATCATCAAGGTTAGCCTCAGGTGCTATAGTAAAATGATTGCCAAACTGATTACTGTTTGCAATACTGATAAAGAAAGCATCGCTGTAAAAAGAAAAATTCTCTAATACTATTTCAAATAAATATGGGTTGGCTTTGAAATATTGCACCAGGCTTTGTTGGGTATAGGTCATCAACCCTCTTGAGGCTTTGGTAGCAAAGTCGTGTGCCACCTGCGCATCAAAACCAAGGCCGCTTAGCATGCAGCTGAATTTATCATTTATTTTAAAAGCATCAACGTATCCATATCCCCCTTTCAAAATAATGTCTAAGGCTTTGGATGTATTTTTTGGAATGCCAGCACAAAAAGCCAACCCGTTACCACTACCCATAGGTATAATGCCAAACGTAACACCCGTATCATATAATGCACAAACTACCTGATTTACTGAGCCATCGCCGCCTGCTATCACAATATCAGAAAAACTTTCACGTGTAATTTTTTCTTTCAGGTATTCATAATCGCCTTCAATATTGGTATTGATGATTTCGTATTCAAAACCTGCTGAATCAGTCTTTCCTTTTATAAGACCTGGCAGATTGGTTTTTTTAGAAGTACCGGATGCGGGGTTCACCAGGTACAGTATTTTTCTTGACATTAATTGGTTCATTTATTTCCGCAATAGCTTTGCCACAAAATTTATATTCAATTTCTTGTTAACTGGCATTCCGTAATCAATAATTTTAAAATAAATTACATTTTCTATCATTGTTTTGTGCAAGGCCCTGTTTTCGACAATTTGAATTAAGTAAACAAAACTAAGTCTATATCGTGTGTATAGCTGTTAAAAATATCATTACCATTTTAGCAAAGCACTTGCCCAGGTAAATCCGCTACCAAATGCTGCAAGGCATACTACGTCCCCTTTATTATCCTTCCTTCTTCCCATGCTTCTCAAAGTGCAATTGGGACACTTGCTGCTGTCGTAATTCCGGCTCTTTCTATAGCAATTGTGACGGCCTCTATAGCCATCGTAGTAGTAGTTTCTCCCAATCTTTCAGCATAACGACGTTCCTTAATTCCGCTTCGCTCAACTATCCATTCATCACTTGTGCCCAATAAGCGGCAAAGGTCATTATTAGTGAAGACATTTTTCGGCAAAAATTTACCTATACCAGCTATGGTACTTTTTGGCATTGCAATCGTATTGAATAGGCAAGGTATAGATTTATTGGCATCATTTAAGTGGCGAAAATTGTCGTAGTTTTAAACTATTTTTCTTCACAATTTGGGAAAATAAACTGGGATGTTTTATTTAAATTGTATAGTTTCTTGAAGGCTTATAATTGAAATGAAAAAAAATATTATTATTTCTCAACAAAACGATATCTTTATAGTTGGCTTCAAATGATTTCTAAATACGACCCAAATGAAAATTATTTTTGCAATTATCACTACAGCAATTTTAGGATTTTCGAAAGCTACCCTTGGGCAATCATGCACGGTCGCAATCTCCGGAGGCAATTGTGTAGGCAATGTGTTAACGGCCTACGCTCAACCAAATAACCTTGCCAAGCTAAGATGGGTAAATTTTGGAGGTACTTATTTTTATGCAGATACTGTTACCAATTCTAACAGTGTATCTGTAGTAGCAGGTAGCGGACGTTCGGGCACTTTATTAAACCAATTTGGGTTTCCTTCTGGCGGCATAATCATGGACAAAATGGGTAATATCTATGTTGCAGACAAGAAAAACAATAGAGTAATGAAATGGGCTCCCGGAGCAAATACGGGAGTGCTTGTCGCAGGAGGTCATGGAGCAGGAAATGGTGCAAACCAATTGGATTATCCATTTGATGTGTTTGTTGATACTGCAGGCAATATATATATAGCTGACTACAACAATCATCGGGTACAAAAATGGGCGCCGGGTGCCAGTAGTGGTACCACTGTAGCCGGTGGTAATGGTGTCGGCAACAGAGCGAACCAATTGTATGCGCCTACAGGCATTTATGTTGACATCAACGGAGATCTTTACATTGCCGATACACACAACTATAGAATTCAAAAATGGAAGCCCGGAGCAACAAGAGGCACTACTGTAGCAGGTAGCACTTTTGGTTACGACAATAAAAGATTTAGTTTACCAGTAGATGTGTATCTGGACGGTGCAAAAAATATTTATGTAGCAGATGCCGCTACCAATGCAGGTCACAATAGAGTACAAAAATGGGCAAAGGGAGATACTATTGGTACTACAGTTGCTGGAGGAAATGGGGATGGACAGGCAGCAAATCAAATTGGTTACATCACAGCAATTTTTGTTGACCCCAATGGAAATGTTTATGTGTCTGATGCCGCCAATAGAAGGGTTGTAAAATGGGCTAACGGAGCAACAAGTGGAACAACGGTAGCGGGCGGCTACGGAATAGGCAGTAACTTAAATCAAATATATTATGGCACTGGCATACATGTTGATGCCGATAAAAATGTTTATGTCCTGGATGGAGCTAATTATGTTGTCAAGAAATTCATAGCTACCAACGGAATAGTACAAAATACTTTTACTCCCAAAATTGCAGGCTCCTATACGGTGGAGGCTACTTTTAAGAATGGGTGTATTGTAACTAGTAATCCAATAATCATTTATGACAAGCCTAAGCCCGATATCTTACTCACACCCACAGGCAGCAGGGATAATTTATGTGGTGTAGGAATTGTTGATACGTTTTTAGTTTACCCCCAGGATGCCATTACGACCAATTCATGGGTAATTCCTTCATCATGTAGTCTTATTGCCAATAAAGGAGATTCTATTATGGTTGAAATTCCGAATAATTTCCAGAATGGAAGAATAGTTATTAGTTCAACCAACATTTGCGGTGTTGGAAAAAATGATACAATGGGAATAATTGGATATCCTTCTAGACCACAAGGCATTGCAGGAAAGCTGGAAGTTTTGCCCAACGAACAAGGCGTATTATATAGGGTTACGGATAAATTTTTAAATTATACATGGACTGTTCCTGTGGGGAGTGTCATTGTTTCTGGTCAAAATAGTGCTAGTATATTGGTAAATTTTGGAACACAGAGCGGTTTAATAAGCGTTATTGCTTCAAATGCTTGTGGAACTTCGCGTAGTAGAGAAATATTCGTAACGATTAAGCAAAACAAAAGAGAATTGAATTACAACCTTTCTGAAAATCAGAAGGATGGATTGTTAAAGGTTTCTCCAATGCCTGCGATAAGAAACATCAATGTTACTTATCATTCGCCCACTCAGGAAAAGGTTTTAATCCAGCTTTGTGATATGGAAGGGCGATGCCTTGAAGCCAAGGCAGTAAGTTTGCAAAGGGGAATGAATATTATTCCGTTTGAATTAAACAAGTTTCCAAAAGGCATGTATATTCTCCGAATGAGTAATAAAAACACGATTTTATCTACCAAAATTATTAAACAATAATATCCTAATTTATATTATCGTTAAGTCTTATTATTTATTGCAAAAGCATAAATAGTAAAAGAAATTTTTATACTGCTATAGGATTAAAAAGAAAGGATATTTTTTAATAAGCAGCCAATTAATTTATTATAAGTAAATTATAATTAAATAAAAAATTAACTATTTAATTTTCTCCTTCAAAAAGCTTATAATTTATTTGAATTGGGCCTTTACAACTATTTGATTATTTAAGTATTCTTTACATAGATATAATGCGTTAATAAACTAAAAACCCGATGCAAAGCGTTACCTTTGCTGCCTCTTAAAACAGCCATAAGCTGTTATTTTAATTTTATGAACATACGGAACATAGCTATTATTGCTCACGTTGACCATGGTAAGACTACGCTGGTTGACAGAATTTTGCACCAGACAAATGTTTTCAGGGCTAACCAGGAAACGGGTGACCTTATCATGGACAGCAATGACCTTGAAAGAGAAAGAGGCATCACTATCTTTAGTAAAAACGCTTCGGTTGTTTACAAAGATGTGAAAATTAATGTGATAGATACCCCGGGTCACGCTGACTTTGGTGGAGAAGTAGAAAGGGTGTTGAAAATGGCAGATGGTGTTTGCCTGTTGGTAGATGCTTTTGAAGGACCTATGCCTCAAACTCGTTTTGTACTACAAAAAGCCCTTCACTTAAATCTGAAGCCAATAGTAATCATCAATAAAGTAGATAAGCCTAACTGCCGCCCCGACGAGGTGCATGATGCAGTTTTCGAATTATTCTTTAACCTGGATGCTACTGAGGAGCAACTTGATTTTCCAACTTTTTATGGTTCGGGAAAAAATGGTTGGTTTAATGACTCTCTTACTCAAAGTGATGATATTACACCACTATTGGATGGTATCCTTAAATATGTACCGGAACCCAAAGTAAATGAAGGCACATTGCAATTGCAAATTACCTCTCTTGATTATTCTACGTTTTTGGGTAGAATAGCAGTAGGAAAGGTTAACCGCGGAGCCATTAAAGAAGGACAACCATTTAGTTTGGTTCGGGCAGACGGTCGGATTGTAAAATCCAAAGTAAAAGAACTGTATGTTTTCGAATCGCTTGGTAAACGCAAGGTGACCGAAGTATCATGTGGAGATATTTGTGCTGTGGTAGGTTTGGAAGATTTTACAATCGGCGATACCATTGCTGATTTTGAAAATCCTGAAGCATTGCCAATTATCAGCGTTGATGAACCGACAATGAGTATGATGTTCAGCATTAACAATTCTCCATTTTTTGGTAAAGATGGAAAATTTGTTACCTCTCGTCACCTTCGTGATAGATTGATAAAGGAAACTGAGAAAAATCTTGCATTAAGAGTAGAGGATACTGACAGTGCTGAAAGCTTCCTTGTTTTTGGAAGAGGTATTCTTCACTTAGGCATTTTGGTGGAAACTATGCGTAGAGAAGGATATGAACTGACGGTAGGAAATCCGCAGGTATTGGTTAAAACTATTGATGGCAAGAAGCATGAACCATATGAAGTATTAGTAGTAGATGTACCTCAAGAATTCAGCGGAAAAGTAATCGATTTGGTTACCCAACGCAAAGGCGAAATGCTGGTAATGGAAAGCAAAGGTGAAATGCAACACCTAGAGTTCGATATCCCTTCAAGAGGATTAATTGGACTGCGGTCGCAAATGTTGACTGGTACACAAGGAGAAGCTGTAATGGCGCATCGTTTTGCTGAGTATAAGCCATGGAAAGGATTTATTCCTGGAAGAAGCAATGGTGTATTGATCTCTAAAAATGCCGAAAAAACAACAGGTTATTCTATTGATAAATTACAAGACAGGGGTACATTTTTTGTAGATCCAGGAGAAGAAGTTTACACAGGACAAATAATTGCCGAGCACATTAAGCCAGGAGATCTTGTAGTAAATGCTACAGAACCTAAAAAATTAACCAACCACCGTGCAAGCGGAAGTGATGATGCCTCTCGCATTGCTCCTAAATCTCAACTTACATTGGAAGAGTGTATGGAGTATATTCAGCAAGATGAGTGTATTGAGGTGACGCCAAAGCATATAAGAATGCGTAAAGTAACCCTTAATGAAGAAGACAGAAAACGCGAATCCAAGAGTACAAAGAGCGAAGCAGTAGCTTAGTAATATCTCATACTTTTTAAAGAGCCATTTGCCAAAAGGTGAATGGCTCTTTTTTTACCCCAACTTTTTAAAAACTTCTAATAAAAGTCTTTTGAGGGTGTTGTAATTCAATGCTATACCGGGGTTAGCTTCTTTGATAAGACTGTTATCTTGATTTGGGTTTTATAGCCTTGTGTTCAAATAGGATGGTCACATTTTTCTTCATTTCGTCTATTTTGAATTAAATATTGCTTAGAATGCAAAAAAAGTAGGCCATCTTTCTAATTTCATTGTACCTTATCAATTTGCTTTTCTGCAACTGTTGCAAATCAACCATATTTGCTGAAATGTCTTTTTGGGGCATACATGCAACTTTCTAAAACCAATAAAAGTAACAGTCTATCGTTTCTAACTTACTAAACCCAATTGTATGAACCCACAATTTTCATTCATCCTGCTTAATTTCAATTCAATTCTTCCATTTGTAATTAGCTTTGTTATTGTTTTAAAAGTTGCCATTTTTTTTAAATACAAAACCAACCAATGGAGGCTTTCAAATATTATCTACTTTAACTATAAACATATTCTTACTCTGAAGACATCTGATAAGCCAAATGTAAAAATCATTGAGAATTCACTCACTTACTACCTTGTGTTTTTAGTGGTCATTAATTTCATGCTGACCTACTACCTTAACAGATAATTATACTCCTACCAATTTTCTCTACTTTTGCCGCCCTATGGCCCAAAAGAAGTTGAAACGGTTTGCTGAGTTAAAAACATTTTCCAATGTGTTGGAGTACCCCGAAAACATGCAAGGGAAATGGAATCAATTCTTCAATAACAATCATCCCATTACTTTAGAGCTTGCGTGTGGTAAAGGCGAATATGCAGTAGGCCTTGGCAGATTACACAAAGACAGGAATTTTATAGGTATAGATATCAAAGGCAACCGAATGTGGGTGGGTGCAAAAACGGCCAACACAGAAGGCTTAACCAATGTGGCATTTCTAAGAACCCAAATAGAAAAACTGGCAGATTATTTTGCAGCCGGAGAAGTGGCAGATATTTGGATTACATTTCCTGATCCCCAATTGAAAATAAACCGGGCCAAGAAAAGGTTAACATTTCCCAGATTTATTAGAATTTACCAGTCTATCCTAGCCAAAGCGGGTTCAATCAACCTTAAAACAGATAGCCCCGATCTTTACAACTTTACCAAACTTGTAATAGATCAATTCGGTTTTGAATTGCAGCAAGACTTAGATAATGTGTATGCGGATCCGGCCATATCTGCCGATTTAGGCATTCAAACACATTATGAAAAACTGGACATAGCCCAAAGCAACAGAATCCATTACCTCAGGTTCACCATTGATAAAATGCTCCCTCAGACCGCTGAGGATGATCTTAAAAAAATATTAAGTGAAAACGAATCTAATTGAGGGGGATGATTTTTATTACAATGAGGATGGCTATATCGTTCTTACTGCGAAATATCATCTGGAAAAAGGATTTTGCTGCGGCAATGGTTGCAAGCATTGCCCCTACAATTATGAAAATGTAATTGAGCCACGAAGGTCGGAACTAAGGAAAGCTGAAACCAATTAGACTTTTGTTTTTTTAGAATATTGGACGATTATTTTTTGTAAAGGTTGTAGTGACACAACCTTTTGCATTGACCGTCCAAAAAAATTAAACCTTTGCCTCAGACAATGTTTCGCTTGTTTTCAATAAACCCTTCGAAATCAAGTATTCGGCAATCTGAATAGCATTGGTAGCAGCACCTTTTCTCAAATTGTCACTTACTATCCACATGTTCAGGGTATTGGGTTGACTTTCATCTCTCCTTAACCTGCCAACAAAAACCTCATCTTTTCCATGTGCCCATAGCGGCATTGGATAAATTTGTTCATTAATATTGTCCTGAACAATTATTCCTGGTGCAGCAGCAAGTATTGCTTTGAGTTCATCCAAGTCAAAGTCATTTTCGAACTCCACATTTACACTTTCACTATGTCCGCCTATTACCGGTATTCTTACCGTTGTAGAAGTTATTCTGATGTTGTCATCCTGCATGATCTTCTTTGTTTCATGCACCATTTTCATTTCTTCCTTGGTGTAGCCATTTTCTAAAAAAACATCAATTTGAGGAATAACATTCAGGTCAATCGGGTATTTATATGCCATTTCTCCGGTCTCGTTTTTTCTTTCATTCATTAGCTGATTTACAGCTTTTACGCCGGTCCCGGTCACGCTTTGGTAGGTGCTGACCACTATTCGTTTGATAGTATATTTTTGATGTAAAGGCTGTAAGGCTACCACCATTTGGATAGTTGAGCAATTTGGATTGGCAATAATTTTATCACCAGCATTTAAAACCCCGGCATTAACTTCAGGAACAACGAGTTTTTTTGTAGGATCCATTCTCCAGGCACTTGAATTGTCAATGACAGTGATGCCAGCAGCGGCAAATTTTGGTGCCCATTCCAGAGATGTGTTTCCGCCTGCGGAAAAAATAGCTACAGCTGGTTTTGCAGCTATCGCATCTTCCATACTCACTATTTTATAAGGATTTCCAGCAAATATCACCTCTTTCCCCACCGATTTTGAAGAGGCAACCGGAATTAATTCGGTAACTGGAAAATTCCTTTCTTTCAACACCTGCAACACCTTTGTACCTACCAATCCTGTAGCTCCTACCACTGCAATTTTCATAAAATGGAAATTAATCTTTGTGCAAAGCAATAATAAATTGGTTATAATTCAAAACGGGTCGTATTTTTAAAATTCGTTACCAATTAAAACTCCATGCAAAAGTTCCTTTTATTTTGGCTGATTTGTATTTTGGCATTGCCAATGCTGTCTGATGCGCAGCTTACAGAAAACTTTAATGATGGAGATTTTACCAACAATCCTACATGGTCGGGCAATGCCGCTGATTGGGTTGTGAATCCATCTTTTCAGCTTCAAAGCAATGATACCGTTTTAAACAGCACTTATTACCTCAGTACAGGAAATACTTTAGCCACCGGTGTTCAATGGGACATGTACTTCAAACTGGATTTTAGTACTTCATCGAACAACTATGTGGATGCATATTTAATAGCGGGCAGTAGCGACTTGACAAGCACCGGTAACACGGGTTATTTTGTGCGAATGGGAGGAACAAAAGATGAAATCTCTCTCTATAGAAGAGATGCAGGAACAGATGTATTATTGATAGACGGCGTTGACGGGTCCATTAATCTAAGCAGCAATAACAATATAAAACTGAGGGTTATCAGAAATGCAACTAACCAATGGAGTTTGTATCGAGATATGACAGGTGTGGGAACCAATTACTTTTTAGAAGGTGTTTCATCGGATGCTACTTATACTACATCCACTTTCTTTGGTTTTTTGGTGAAACAAAGCACAGCGAGTTTTTTCCAAAAGCACTTTATTGACGACATTACTATTCAGCCATTTGTTCCGGATGTAACACCCCCTGTAGTGCAATCGGCAACAGTAGTTGGCGTAAAAGGGTTGGATGTATTGTTTGATGAACCTGTAGACGCAACCACAGCAAACGTAGTGGCAAATTATTCAGTGAATGTTACGGGAAATCCTGTCTCTGCGATTAGGGACGCTACAAATTCTGCATTGGTACATTTGACATTTGCAACTATTTTTCCTAACGGTACAAATACGGTTACAGTCAATAGTGTAACAGATATTTCTGGCAATGCTATTGTGAATGGTACAGGAACCTTTTCTTACGTGGCCGACCTCACACCACCTTCTATTGTTTCTGTCACCACCATTTCAGCAACCATTGCAGATGTTTTATTTTCAGAACAAGTAGAGGTTACTTCTGCTGAACAGGTGAGTAACTATACCGCTAATAATGGCATTGGCAATCCGGTAATAGCAGTCAGAGATGCTGCTAATTTTTCTTTGGTTCGACTTACATTTGGTACTACGTTTCCAAATGGCCCATTAAATACATTAACAGTAAACAATGTAAAAGATCCTTCAGATAATGCCATAGTAAATGGTACCGGAACTTTCACTTATGTAGCAGATGTTACTCCTCCGGTGTTGGTATCAGCCATAGCCATTTCGTCAACTGCAGCTGATGCATTACTTAATGAGTCTATTGATATTACAACAGCACAACTTGTTACAAATTATTCAGTAAGCAATGGTATTGGAAACCCGATTTCTGCAACACTTGATGGTACAAATAATGCATTGGTTCATCTTTTATTTGGCACTTCTTTTACCGGCGGAGTTGTAAATACGTTGACTGCTAGCAATATTAACGACCTAGCAGGAAATACTTTGGTAAATGCCACTGCAAATTTCATGTACACTCCACCCTATGTAGCCCAACGCTTTGATGTGATATTAGATGAAATTTTTGCAGACCCTACACCCATCATTGGCTTACCGGATGCTGAGTATGTTGAAATAAGAAATCGGACCGGTTCAAATATTAACCTTCAGGGATGGAGGATTACAAGCAGCAGTACTTCAAGCGGCGCATTCCCTTCGTACGATTTACCTGCAGGAGGTTATTTGATATTGACAAGTACATCCAATGTAGCAGCACTTTCATCTTTTGGTACTGCATTAGGCATTACTTCTTTCCCAGCTTTGTTAAATGATGGAACAACGCTGTCACTAATATCAAAAGAAGGTTTGGCTGTTCATGCAGTTTCTTACAATACAACATGGTATAGAAATTTGGTAAAGAGTGATGGAGGTTGGTCATTGGAGATGATAGACATACAAAACCCGTGTACCGGTGCTGACAATTGGAAAGCAAGTGAAAATTCACGTGGGGGCACACCAGGAACGATTAACTCAGTCAATGGCAACAATCCCGATCAAGCACCTCCTCAGCTTATCAGGGCAGCTGTGATTGACAGTGTTTCGCTCATTCTTACATTTAACGAAGCCTTGGATAGTACTAGCGCAGCTTCTGTTACAAACTATACATTTAGCAACGGAGCTGTTGTGTCAGCTACTATTTTGGCACCTGCCTTCAATAAAGTTAACCTGATATTGGCCACACCCATGCTGCCTCAAACAGTTTATACTATTACTGTAAACAATGTGAAAGACTGCAGTGGAAATATCATCAATGCAAGAAATACTGCAAAGGTTGGCTTGCCAAGCTCAATAGATAGTTTTGATATTGTAATCAACGAAATCTTGTTTAATCCAAAATCGAATGGTGTTGACTATGTAGAAATTTACAATCGCAGCGAAAAGATTTTTGATTTGAAAAAATTGTACATCGCAAATCGTGATCTAAATTCTGGCAGTATTCGTACGCTAAGCCAATTGACTACTGAAAGTCAGCTTATTTTTCCGCAGGAGTATTATGTGATTTCAGAAAACGGGCCTGTTGTAAAACAAAATTATTTTGCAAAAAATCCTGATAATTTTTTAGATGTTACGATGCCTAGCTATTCTGATGATGAAGGCATAGCTGCTATAATGAACTCGTTGGGCAAAGTAGTTGATGAATTGCATTATGATGCCAAGTGGCATTTTGCATTGATTGATAATGAAGAGGGTGTTTCTTTGGAACGAATAGATTACAATAAACCAACGCAAGACAAATCCAACTGGTTTTCTGCGGCTTCTACTGTAGGTTATGGTACACCTTCTTATCAAAATTCTCAGTTCAGAATGGACCTTACAGTAAATGGAAGCGTCACCATTACCCCTAAAATATTCTCACCTGACAACGACGGGTTTGAAGATTTTACGGTTATCAATTATCAGGTTGATGAAACGGGATATGTTGGAAATATTACCATTTTTGATGCTTCGGGAAGGCCGGTAAAAGTGCTGGTAAAAAATGCTACCCTAGCGCAGGTAGGATCTTTTAGGTGGGATGGATTAAATGACAAATTTTTTAAAGTACCAACAGGTACTTATATCATTTATACAGAGATTTTTAAGCTGGATGGCAAGAAAAAATCCTTTAAAAATACGGTAACTGTTGCGTCACGGTTTTAAGGATTGAGGGACTTGTTGCATTTTATCAATTTTCATTGCGCTTTTAATGAAAAAAGATAGATGGTGGGTATATGGTATGGCTGCTGAATTGCTTTCTGAGTGTTTAATTATTATTGTTTGTAGCGATGTAAAATGCGAAGACGGGAAATTGAAAAAATCCACTTTCTAATCAGTTAATCAATGCTATCACACTTTTTTGGGAAGGCATCAAATTATTTAACCCAAAAGGAATCCATCCTAAACGACTCTAACCGAAAACGAACCCCGTCTTTTATTAAAATTAAAAACCACTACAAAAATGCAGTGGTTAAATGGTAGTCCCGACAGGAATCGAACCTGTATCTAAAGTTTAGGAAACTTCTATTCTATCCGTTGAACTACGGGACCAAAACCAAAGAAATCTAAAATAATTGCTTAGTAAAATCGCTTTGGGTGGGCAAAAATAGCGGTTTCCAGCTATTCTATTCTTAAAAATTCATACTAAAATCTGCATTCTACTGCTCTGCCTATATCTTTGCACCCCTGCCAGTACGAGGCATTCATTAAACAGCTATCTTTTTCGAACAAAAAAGTTGAATTTATTTAAATATGAAATTTTACAACCTATTAATAAAGTACCGTTTTGTCCTTAGTTTGGTTGCATTGGCATTGGCCATTTTTGTCAATGTTACCTCTGGTTTTTGGCCATCTTTTATTCTATATTTCCTGGCGTTAATAGGATTGGCAAGCCATTTTTTCATAGGTCCGCTGCGTCTTGTACAAGCCCCCATGGAACAAGGAAACATGGAAGAAGTTCAAAAAATAATGAATTCTATATGGTTTCCAAACCTGTTGTTTAAACCTATCCGGTCAACTTATTACACACTAAAAGGCAATCTCGCTATGATGAATCAAGATTTTGATTCAGCTGAAAAGCATATGAAGAAAAGCCTAGACCTAGGATCTCCCATGCCAGAAGCCGAAGGTGCCAACAAATTACAACTTGGAATGATGGCGCTGCAAAAAGGCGATATGAAAGTTGGTGAAAGCTATGTTAGGCAAGCTATTAGAGCAGGCATACCTGATAAAGAAAGTCAGGCAGTTGCTTTTTTGAGCATGTGCCAGATCTATATGAACAAAAGAGAATTCAGGGCAGCAAAAGATTTTTTTAGAAAAGCTAAGGCTTTGAAACCAACCACAAAGCAAGTCGTAGATCAGATCAAGGAAATTGAGAAATACATCTCAAGAATGCCGGGATAATTTGATAACAAGAATAATAATCGATTTGAAAATCATATTATTTCTTAATTTTCATATTGAGCCGTTTGCCAATTGGGTTATTACCTCATTACTCCGAACATTTCCTCCACTTTTTGGGTCCTGTAGTCAAAAATACCGTTGAGTTGGTTTTTTACAAACAAGGTATTGGCAATATCCCCCAATATCCACAGGGGTAGTTTATAGTGTACGATGTCGGTCATTTCTACACCGCCTGCTATTGCTTTAAAATGATGTTGGTGATGCCACATGCAGTAGGGGCCGAACCGCTGTTCATCTACAAAATATTGTTTATCGGCCACGTGGGTTATTTCTGTCATCCAATAGAGGGGAATACCGAATAACGGCTTAACGGTATATTCTATAATCTGCCCTGCATACATCTGTGCTCCATGATGTTGGCTTTTTATTACAAATCCCATATGAGCAGGGGTAATGTTTTTCAGGTTATCGGGTCGGCTGAAAAAATCCCAGGCTTTATCTAGGGATATCGGGATTTTCTGAACCGTTTTGAGAGAATAGACGTTTGACATAATTTATAAGAATTAACATTATAACTCCTGCCGGGCAAAATTGTTTATAAAATAATGAAGTAGCTCGCATCTTTATTATCTGCATATAGTGAGGGTATTCACACTAGTATTGTTAATATTAGAGAAAATAAGAATGATAACTATTTAACAAATTCGACATCATCATTTTTTCATGACCTTTACACCTTTGTTAAATATATTTTATGAGGAAAAATTACCCCTTGATTAGGATTGTTGTATTTGCTCTTTTTTTGTTTGCAAGTTACAATTGTCAAGCACAGTTCGTGCTCACTGATCCAACATTTGGCTCCATCGGAAGGTGTCATAAAACAACCACCGATGTCAAACAAGTATGGCATGCAAGCCAACGAAATAGTAGTGCAGCCTGACGGCAAAATACTCGTGGCATCCTCCTCTTATTACGATCTCAATGTAACCGATAACTCCAGGTTTACTATCATCCGCTACAACACTGATGGCACTTTGGATACTACTTTTGTTACCGGCGGTATTACGGCACTTTCGTTGGGTAGTGGAATCAGAGAAGATATTGCTACCACACTTGCTCTGCAACCTGATGGTAAAATAATAGCTGCCGGTTACACCCGGCTTATTAATATGTCACCCAATTCTGTGTTGGTGCGGCTTAAAACCAATGGTACACCTGACAGTACATTTGGTTCCAATGGGATTGTCATTAGCAACCAAAGCCCGTCCAACGATTATTTTTATGCTATGGCAATAATGCCGAATGGCAAAATAATAGCCGCAGGCAATGTAAATGGTGCAACCCAAACCCAAGTTGCACAGTTCGATACCAATGGTAAAGTAGACTCCACGTTTGGGGTAAACGGAATAGCGGGTATTGCAACCCCTATGATAGTTGCAAGGCTGGAACTACAGCCCGATGGAAAGATGGTGGCAGGTGGTCACATACCCAATACAGACAGCATGTGCATTGTACGTTTTCAGGTTAGCGGCCAGCCTGATAGCAGCTTTGGTACCAATGGAAGGGCTGTTACGCTTTTCGCCTACGGTAAAATAAATTCGCTTACCCTGCAAGTCGATGGCAAAATGATACTCATCGGCCGGCGTAGCAACCTGGGGTTAAATAATACGCAAATGGCAATAGCACGTTTTAAATCAGATGGTGTTATTGATAGCACCTTTGGCACCAATGGCCAAGTCTTCAGCCTCGGTGGTATAGACCAGGGATACCGGGTAATTGCAAGTCCCGATGGAAAGTTACTGGTAGCCGCTAGTAAAGACAAAGGCTTCTCTTACAGTCCACCGGTCTATGGAAATTTTGCTTTGCTGAAATATAACAGCAATGGAAGTCTGGACAGCACATTTGGCAAACGGGGTGTTGTTTATACAGACTTTGCCGGGTTAAATGATGAAGCCTATTGTGCTGCTTTACAGCCCGATGGCAAATTGTTGATGGCAGGCTTTTCAGTGCAAAATGGCAAAAACAACATAGCTTTGATTCGCTACCAAGGTATGGGTCTTACTTATTACAACAGCATTTATGCAACGGCATTTTTCGACAACAATCTGAACGGAACTAAAGAAGCATCCGAGCCTTATTTTTCACAGGCAGATATGCTGACTGTTAAGCCAGGTGTTGATACCATCAGCATGGCAACCAATGGCCGATTTGCTGTAGAAACAGATACAGGCAGTTATACAAATACGGTCCGCCCTTATCATCCTTACTTCAATGTGGTGCCAGCACAGTTGGCAACAGCACACAACAACTATTTCAATTACGATAGTGTAGCCTTTGCGGTACAGCCCATTGCAGGTAAACGGGATGTAGAAGTGCATTTGATTTCTTTAGGTATTGCAAGGCCTGGCTTCCCACATCGGTACAAAATATTTGTACGAAACAATGGCACCGATACCATTACTGGTGATACCATACAACTCATTAAAAGCAAAAGGCTCAACTTCAATGCAGCTTTTCCTAGTGCAAACTCCGTAAAAGGTGACACCCTTTTATGGGCATTTGCGAACCTTAAGCCTTTAGATACCCTTGGTATTCAACTTTATCTCACGGTAAAGGCTCCACCAACCGTGTACATCGGAGATACATTAGTTTCTGTGGTAACTATAGACTCGTTAACCAACGACCGAGTACCTGAAAATGATACAGCAAGACTAGTAGAAATAACAAGAGTTAGTTACGACCCCAATGATAAGACAGAGTTTCATGCCGGAAAAATTACGTCGAGCCAAGTGACAAGCGGCGAGTATTTGCAATACACCATCCGCTTTCAAAACACAGGAAATGATACAGCCTTTAATATGTACATAAGAGATACGCTTGATGCAAAACTTGACTGGGGCACTTTTAGAATGATTTATGCCAGCCACAATTTTCAGCTCAATATGACTGATGGTTCCCGGTGCTTATGGACCTTTGGTAATATCATGTTGGTCGACAGTAACCAAAACGAACCGCTCAGCCACGGCTACCTTAGCTTTATCATAAAACCAAAGTCAAATTTGGTAGTTGGAAATATGATTAAAAACACGGCTGCTATTTATTTTGATTACAACCTGCCCATTTTTACAAATACCGAAATGACAACTTTGGTAGCTGATGTTTTACCGCTGAAACTATTGTCATTTACTGCCCGCCCTAATAATAAAGGCTCCCTCTCCTCTGGAGAGGGTCGGGGTGAGGTCTTACTTAACTGGAAAACCACCAATGAAATAAACGTGGACAAATTTGAAATTGAAAGAAGCGACAACGGAAGGGAGTTCAGCAAAATAGGAGCAGTAAAAGCAGGTCAAACCCAATATTCATTTATTGACGATTTCTCTTCTCCCTCTCTTTTGGAGAGGGGTGGGGTGAGGTTTTATTACCGCCTGAAAATGATTGACAAAGACGGTCAATTTACCTACAGCCCCGTCCGCTCATTAACCATTAACAATTCATCATTAACAATTACAATCTTTCCCAATCCGGTAAAAGACAAATTGCAGGTTCAAATAAATAGTGATAAGTCAATGACATTGCAAGTGCAGGTTGTATCCATGGATGGAAAAGTAGTGCAGTCAAAGGTGTTGAAAGTGCACAATGGCGTATCAATGCAAACGCTAAATACTTCTTCATTGCAATGTGGAATCTATATGCTAAAAATGATAACTACTGATAATAAGGAGCAAGGTATGTCGCTGTTTGAAAAGTTGTAGTGCTTTAACCACGGCCTTGTAATGTTTTTTTGGCTTTGTTTGCACTTTGTCAATTTCCTTAAGAGGATAAATAATTATTTTTCCAGACTTGAAACGAATGCATTATTTTCCATATCTTGCTATACCTTTTACAATGCTTTTTTTACACTGAAATTACTGCCATGAATAAAAATCTGCCGGCTATTCTCTTTCTTTTTGCATTTGCAAGCCACTTCTCCCTTTTAGCCCAAAACTTTTCCAACAAGGGGAAGGATTTCTGGACAAACTTTTACCGTGGCAACGGCAATTTTTCTGGTGGGATCAGGCACGATATGAAAATCTATATCGGCGGGGCCTCCACAAGTGACTCGGTAACTATCGCTATTGGCGAAGACACACCCAATGAGTGGAAACGAACCTACTGGGTTCCTGCCAATTCCATAGTTGCCAGCGATACGCTTCCCAACAGAAATATAATCAGCGACACAGTGTATCGCAAAAGTGCTATTCATATAACCAGCCGTACTGCCAACATTGTTGCCTATGCCCATCTTTATGAGGGTGCTACATCTGCCGCTGCCATGCTTTTGCCCTCAACCGTATGGGGCAAACAATATTTTGTACTAACCTCGAGGCAAAACTATTCTACAAACAACTATTCTGCATTTCAGGTTGTGGCAAAAGAAGACAGTACCTGGGTAGAAATATCACCTTCGAAACCCACCTTGCGCGGATGGTTGCCCGGTGGAGGTACACAGCCCAACGGCAGCTATCTCGTAAAGCTAAATAAAGGTGATTGCTACCAGGTGCTGGGAGCGTTAATCTCTGGCAGCGAAGGTCATGACCTAAGTGGCAGTTATGTAAAGTCAATACCCAAAGCGCAAGGTAAAGCACGGCCCATAGCAGTTTTTTGCGGCAGCACCCGCACGAGTATAAGCTGTAGCTCTTCCATTGGATCAAGCGGCGATGTGTTGTATCAACAGGCTATACCCACCGAAAGATGGGGCACCAAGTACTTAACGGCGCCAACAAATAACAGTACTGGCCCCAACTCACTATCACGCATGACCAACATTTACCGCATAATGGTGAATGACCCTGCTACTATAGTTTATCGCAATGGCAATTTGCTGGATACTTTCGGCTTAATTAACGACCGGTATTATCAATATGAAAGCAATACGGCAGATTATATTGTTGCGAATAAGCCGGTAATGGTTGCACAGTTCATGTCTTCGCAGTCGGCATGTCCCAACACAAGTGGTAACGGCGACCCTGAAATGTTTTACCTAAGCCCGCTTGAGCAGGCCATTACTAAAACTGTCTTTTACCGCAACGATGTAGAGGCTATTGATGACAATTTTGTTACCCTCATACTCCCTTTTACAGCGCTTAATTCTTTAAAAATTGACGGGATAAAGTATTCTGCTATTCCAGCTACTTCCAAATACGATTATAATCATCCTAATTTGCCCGGGTATACCGTGGTAACAAAAAGGTGGACAGCAGCGCCGGCGCAATGCATTATTGAAAGCAGTGCAGGCTTTACCGGTATTACTTATGGGCTGGGGTTGGTGGAAAGCTATGGCTATAACATAGGTGCACACTTCGATTCCATTAACCTGCAATCCATTCAATACAACACCATTTTAGGCTCCATGTTTCTCGATAGAAACCGCAATGCTGTGAAAGATGTCGGAGAGCCACCGTTTATTCTTGCAAGTGTTATAAGTTCAAAGGGAACTGACACTACTACTACCATTACCTCGACTGGCAGTTTTGCAATTTATACCGACACCGGCAGCTACAAAACCTCCACTATACCTTACATGCCGTATTACAACGTTGTGCCTTTCTTTCATAATTCTTCTTTTTTTAATTATGGCAACACCGATACTATTTCATTTGCCATGCAGCCCATTGCCGGTATCAGAGATCTTGAAGTCACGGTTGTTCCGCTTGGCCCTGCACGTCCGGGTTTTAATGCATATTATAAAATCATTTTTCAAAATAAGGGCACCGATACAGTTACATCTGGCTATATGCAACTCGTAAAAGATAGCAAAACCACATTTCTTGCTTCTAATCCAGTTCAAAATGCAATAATATCAGACACTATCAAGTGGAACTTTACTAATTTGTTGCCGCTAGAAAGCAGAACCATTTGGCTTACTTTGATTATTGCACCACCACCTTCCGTTACAATGGGCACCCAGCTTTGCTTTGGTGCTGAAATTTTTCCTAAACAAACCGATGTTTATCTAAGAGATAATAAAATCAGTCTTTGCCAAACTGTAGTGGGTTCTTATGACCCCAATGATAAGACAGAAAACCATGCCGGCAAAATGCGTATTTGCGAAATAAACAACGGCGAATATCTCACGTACACTATACGCTTTCAAAACACAGGCAACGATACTGCATTCAATGTGCAAATAAAGGACACAATGGAAAGCAAGGTAGACTGGAATAGCCTTGAAATGCTATCATCTAGTCACCACTATCAAATGACAATGGAAGATGGCAAATGCCTGTGGTCATTCAACAACATTAAACTTGTTGATATCAATACAAATGAACAGTTAAGCCATGGTTTTCTGGTTTTCCGGGTAAGGGTGAAACAACCGGTTGTCCCAAATGATATAATTGCCAATAAGGCTTTTATTTATTTTGATTTTAACTTTCCGGTCATTACCAATACCGAAAGAACAACCATAGTTGCAGACATAGTTCCCTTAAAGTTGTTGTCCTTTATAGCTAAAAAGCTAGAGAAAACCAACCTACTCCTTTGGACTACTGCTGCCGAAGAAAACGTCAGTCATTTTGAAATAGAAAGAAGCAGCAACGGAAGGGAGTTCAGCAAAATAGGAGCAGTAAAAGCAGGTCAAACCCAATATTCGTTTACTGACGATTTCTCTTCTCCCTCTCTTTTGGAGAGGGGTGGGGTGAGGTTTTATTATCGCCTCAAGATGCTTGACAAGGACGGTCAATTTACCTACAGCCCCATCCGCTCATTAACAATTAACCATTCATCATTAACAATTACACTCTTTCCCAACCCGGCAAAAGACAATTTGCAAGTTCAGATAGACAGTGATAAGCCAACCACCTTGCAAATGCAAGTCTTATCTCTCGACGGCAAAGTTTTGCTGAGTAATGGTTTTAGCGCAGCAGAAGGTTCATCATTGCGCAGCATAAACATTGGCGCTTTGCAGAAGGGCAGCTACTTTTTGAAAGTGATTTCTGCGGATAAAGAAGACCAGGTGGTGAAGTTTGAGAAGTTGTAAACCATGTATTTAAAAAAAGAACCCGTCAGTTATGAGAAAGTATCCATTGTTGAAAAAGCTATATGCTGCTTGCTTGTTAGCTGCATTTTTATTAACTAGCCACACCGCGAAGTCCCAAGTCAGTCTATGGACATGGGTAGGCGGCGACAGCGCAGGCAATGGACTACCTGTATTTGGAAGCAGGGGGGTTCCTTCGCCTGCCACTAACCCGGGTGGCCCCTGGAGTATGATGAACTTTACCGATACATCCGGTAACTTTTACCTGTTCCAGGGCTATGTTAATCGTGGCAATCCACTATGGCGCTACAATCCGACTACTAACCAATTTACCTAGATGCACGGGGACAGTGCTAACACCAGTACCACTAGTTCAGGTATATATGGCATTAAAGGTGTGCCTGATTCTGCCAATATTCCGCCGAGACTTATAGGGGCGGCTGTCTGGAGTGATGCCCACAATAACTGCTGGCTTTTTGGCGGGGATAAGTTTGGCGGTGGATACTTTAGCGATCTGTGGAAGTATAGTGTAGCTACTAACCAATGGACATGGGTAAATGGCACCAGCAATCTAGACCAATATGGCGTGTATGGAACAAAAGGGGTGGCTTCGCCTGCTAACCGCCCCGGCGCCAGAAACGGAGCCAAAAGCTGTACAGATGCGGCAGGCAACCTTTGGCTCTTTGGCGGACAGGGCTTAACCACAAGAGGCCCGTCGTATCTACTAAACGATGTTTGGAAATATGATGTTGCTATCGGCCAGTGGGCATGGATGACAGGGGACAGTCTCGGCAATCAATAGACCGTATATGGTACACTTGGGGTAGCATCTCCAGCAACTAATCCAGGTGATGTTTTTAATTGTTATTATTGGAAAGATGCGACGGGCAATTTCTGGCTATTTAAAGGAATTCCTCCACATCAGGGTACGCCAATAAATTCCTTATGGATGTTTAGCGCTGCTACAGCGCAATGGACCTGGATGGGCGGCGATACGATTACAAACCCTAATGGTAACTATGGAATTAAGGGTGTTGGTTCCCCTTCCAATGTGCCTGCAATAAGAAGTCCAGGCTACTTTTGGACGGATAACCAGGATAACCTGTGGGTTTTTGGCGGATCCATGTATTCAAATGTTGATCAAAATGACCTGTGGAAATACAACACGACTACCCATGAATGGGTTTGGTTAGATGGAGATAGCAGTATAGTATTTAACCCACCTTATTATGGTGCAAAGGGAACTCCGTATTTTCTTAATTATCCGGGAACGAGGCGAGGGGGAACCTGCTTAAAAGATAAAGCCGGTAATTTATGGTTGTATGGTGGGCTACACGATGACCAGGTAAATATAGGCACCTATACTTACAAGTCAGATTTATGGAAACTAAACCCTTCCGACTACAATACACTTAGCTTCAGCATGTTCATTGACACCAACTATAATGGCATCCACGAGACAGCCGAGCCTTATTTGCGAAATGCAAAAGCAGCCATCTCTTATGGGGCAACTTCATTTTCAGCAGCATCGTCCACCGGTAGGTTTACGATGCTGGTAGATACCGGCACCTACACTACAGTGCCTGCTTTATCAGTACCTTATTACAATACAATACCCACATTGCACACTACGGCTTTCGGCAACACTTACTTTCATTTTGATACTTTTTCATTTGCCCTGCAACCCATTCCGGGGTATAAGGATGTTGCCATCTTTGTTACACCCTTATCACCTGCAAGGCCTGGAAGGGGAATGTTGTATAAAATTGAATGTTACAACCCCGGTACTTCAACAGTAAGCGGAACGTTTAATTTTATTCAAGATAGCAAGTTGCTGTATGATTCAGCTTCAGCCATTCCGGCAAGTATTGCCGGCGACACACTCACCTGGAGTTACAACAATCTGAAGCCATTGGAGACAAGAATTGTATTTGCGTATTTCAAAGTAAAGACCCCACCTGCTGCTAACATAAACGATACCTTACACTGCTTTGCAAGCGCTGCTTCCCTGCCGGGTGAAAGTATTACCTCCGACAACATTGCATCTGTTACTCAACTAATACGCGCCGCTTACGACCCCAACGACAAAACTGAAAATCATGGCGGCAAAATAGCATTGTCAAAAGCTGTAGCAGGCGAATACCTGCAATACACCATTCGCTTTCAAAACACAGGTAACGATACCGCATTCAACATTTTTGTAAGAGACACCCTAAGCAGCAAGCTCAACTGGAACACACTGGAAATGATTTCAGCCAGCCACAATTATCAAATGACGATGAACAATGGCAAATGCGAGTGGACATTCCGCAACATTCACTTGGTGGACAGCATCCACAACGAGCCTCAAAGTCATGGTTATCTTACTTACCGCATAAAAGCAAAGCCAACCATTCAAATTGGCGACTTAATAAAAAACAAAGCCGCCATATATTTTGATTACAATCTGCCTGTTTTTACCAACACCGAAACGACCACAGTAGTGACAGACGCATTTCCTTTAAAGCGGCTCTCATTCACCGCCAAAAAACAAGAAAAAACAAACCTGCTGAACTGGAAAACCTCACAAGAAATAAATGTTGACCGTTTTGAAGTGGAAAGAAGCAACAACGGAAGGGTGTTCAGCAAAATAGGAGCGGTAAAAGCGGGATCACTAAACTATACTTTTGCAGACAACACACCACTAGCCACTACCAACTACTATCGTTTAAAAATGCTGGACAAAGACGGTTCGTTTACCTACAGCCCCATCCGCTCATTATCCAATTACAATTCATCATTAACAATTACACTCTTTCCCAATCCGGCAAAAGACAATTTGCAAGTGCAGATTGAAAGTGATAAGAAATCACTGTTGCAAGCATTGATAATATCTGCCGATGGTAAAGTGCTTTTATCAAAAAATATTACTGCCCAAGAAGGAAGCACTTTGCAAAGCATCAACATTAGCACATTGCCCAAGGGCAGTTACCTATTAAAAATACTTTCTTCTTTGAACCCTTCTTTAGAGGGAAGGGAGGCTCAAGGGGAGCAAGTGCTGAAGTTTGAGAAGTTGTAAAGGATTTAATATTATCGTGTGTTATTTTAACCTCAGAAGTCTTGAAAAGTTTCTGAGGTTTTTTTGAATACAAATATTTTACCTAAAAACCCAACCTTTCAGGTATCCAAGTTGTAAAACTTGTGATAATGTATTAATTTTAATCATTAAGAAAACCATTGACCATGAAAAAAAGCGTACTAACGGTAGTTTTACTCGTCATATTTTGGGCAAGTTTTGCGCAGCCTGGGGTGCTGGACCAGTCGTTTGGGAACAATGGGAAAGTTACGATTCCCATCCCCCTAGGCGATAGGGTACATCCTGTTGATCTAAAATTACAACCCGACCAAAAAATATTGGTGCTGGTAACTGCCGACACAGGGCAATCGTGGAGTAACACAGTAAATTTTTTTAAGTACCAGCTTTTTAGGTTTAACCCAGATGGTACACAGGACAACTCATTTGGCACCAATGGTAGTACCCCGGTGGTTGACAGGGAAAGACCGGTAAGTATGGAACTACTTGCCAACGGAAAGATTTTGCTTAACACGGTACATTATGATGGTCTATCCACCCGTTTGTCCCCCTACAACTATGATTCAATAAACCTGTGCCTGACCCGCTACAATACAAATGGAACCATTGACAACACTTTTGGTATCAATGGCAGAACCATTACCCCTATTGACACCACAACAGCTATAGCAACCGGCCTAATTGAACTGTCCAATGGAAAAATAATACAAACGGCTATCACATTCGTGCCCAATACGAGCAATACAACCCCATCGCACACAGTGTTAGTAGGTTACGACCAAAATGGTAACATAGATCCTTCATTTGGTACGAATGGTATGGTGAAAGTGCAAAGAGCAGGTTATATTGCTGGTTATTATGGCTACTACAACGCTTTACAATTTAATAACCCTTTGACCTGCCTGCTGCAATCGAACCAACGAATAGTGGTCACTGCCGATTCGGGCATGTATCGCTTTAGCAGCAATGGCATTTTAGACGCTACTTTTGGTACCAATGGCTTTGCTTCCTATCCCCCGGGTTATACTTGGAATGTACATCCGTCCACTCCCTGGAAGCTAAGCCAGTCTACTGCATTCGCTGGTTTGGTGGAACCTAATGATAAAATAATGTTGGTCAAGCATACCACACCGGATTCCACCATTCCATGGAACCAGGCTCCAATTATGGCATGCCGGTTCAATGCGAATGGAAGCGCTGACACTACCTTCCCCAACTTTATAATAAACGCGGATAATGGTGCCACTGGCCTTACCAATGGCAAAAATCCGGCTGAAATTTTTTTAGAGCCTAACGGCCAATACACCATCGCTACATCAATTACTTATCCCGGGTTTGGAGCAACCGGTGAAATAATAAAAGTGAATAGCAATGGCACTGCCGATAGTACATACGGAAAAAGGGGAAGAATTCCATTGGGTTACGATCCTTCCCTAAATTATTATTTTGGCATTTGGGGCAATGCCGCCGCCCTGCAGCCCGACGGAAAGTTGCTGATAGGGGGCGTAATAGATAGTCTCAAGTATTCTACTACCCAGCTTACTTATCCGCAAACAGCCTGGGCTATTCGCCGCTACGAAAAGAACGCAAGACTTAAATACAACACTTTACTAACCGATGTTTTCCACGACGAAAATACAAACGGAATAAAAGATGCCAATGAAAAGCCTTTCAATGGCATGCATTCAATAATTACTAAAAAGCCGGGGATAGATACGATTTGGTGGTATGGTCAATGGCCCACCTATCAGGCAAATTTGGCAGATGTAGATACCGGCACATACCGCAGCACGGTTAACCTTTACAACACGCCTTATTACACCGTAGTTCCTGCCGTTAAAACAACCAGCCACAGCACTTATTGGAACACTGACACGCTTCACTTTGCCGTGCAGCCCATTGCCGACATAAGAGATTTATCGGTTACCATTACAGCTTTAAACAAAGCTCGTCCGGGCTTCCAGTTAGACTACTTGGTTAAGGTACAAAATGTTGGCACTGACAGTGCAGGTAATATTAAAGTGAAAATGGTGAAGAGCAATAAGGTGATTTATAATAGTGCAACACTATCGCCTGCTTCAGTTGTTGCAGATACCATTACATGGAATTTGGGCGGACTTAAATCACAACAAGATGCATTTTTTATTATTAATGGAACCGTTAAAGCCCCACCTATAGTAAATATTGGAGATGAGATAAAATCAATAGCGACTATCACATCAAACAAGGCCGATACTTTGACCACAAACGACACTTCCAGAATTTGGCAAATAGCCTCAGGTGCTTTTGACCCCAACGACAAAGCAGAAAACCACGCCGGAAAAATAACTAAAATTAAAGCCGCCGCAGGCGAATACCTCACCTACACCATCCGCTTCCAAAACACGGGCAACGACACGGCTTTCAATGTCTATATCCGCGACACCATGGATAATAAGCTTGATTGGAATTCTTTGCAAATAGTAGCCAGCAGCCACAACTATAAGATGACCATGAACGATGGAAAATGCCTGTTTACCTTTCCGTTTATTAAGCTGGTTGATAGTATTAAAAACGAACCCAAAAGCCACGGCTATATTGTGTACAAAATAAAAGCAAAACCTACCATTCAGATTGGCAACGTAATCAAGAATACCGCTGCCATTTACTTTGATTACAATTTACCCATCATTACCAATACTGAGATGACGACAATAGTAGCTGATGTGTTACCGCTGAAACTATTGTCATTTACTGCCAAAAAAGAAAACAACACCAATCTGTTGAATTGGAAAACCGCTGCCGAAGTAAACGTGGACAAATTTGAAATAGAAAGAAGCCACAATGGCCGTGAGTTCAGCAAAATTGGAACGGTAAAAGCGGGATCACTAAACTATACGTTTGCAGACAACACACCACTAGCCACTACCAACTACTATCGTTTAAAAATGATAGATAAAGATGGCAGTTTCTCTTTTAGCCTTGTGAGATTGATCAGCAACAACAGCAGCTTCTTTGTTGCTATTTATCCCAATCCTGCAAAGGATAAACTACAAATACAAATAACTAGCGATAAGCCAACGGCATTGCAAATGCAAGTAGTATCTTTAGATGGTAAAATGCTAATATCAAACAGCTTTACCGCAAACGAAGCCAACACTTTGCGCAGCATAAATATCAGCAGTTTGCAGAGGGGGAGTTATCTGCTAAAAGTAAGTTTAGAAAATAAAGATGAGCAGGTGATTAAGTTTGAGAAGTTGTAACCAACCATAGAAATTTCGTTCAAAACAGGTTCTATCTTCACAAAATAGAACCTGTTTATTTTTAGCGGAATACCATTTGATTTTCTTTTTTAGCGGACAAATAAGTGTTGGATTATTTTTCGTTCTTTTCTTTATTAAAAAGACCTATTTTTATCTAATAATAAATAGATTTCCAAAATGGTCCAGATATTGCCACGAATGCACGAATAAATGTGTGAATTCATTTGGACTATTTTATGTTTCCAATTGATATAAATAGACCGTTTCAATTCGCTTTACATGCAACAAATGGAACTATATTCTCCCCGCCTCATCCTTAAAAGCATAACACCTGCTTTTATTACAGACATTTTTACTACCAAATCAGAAGCTGAGATCAAAGCGTATTTTGGATTTGACGACTCGGGCTATCAGCATGCACTCCAAATGCACCTTCAAGGCATGGAAACCCATTGCATATCGTTTCATTATTTTCTATTGATTGACAAACAAACACAGTTGCCCATTGGCGAATGCGGTTTTCATACCTGGAACAAAACCCACCGAAGGGCAGAGCTTTTTTATGCCATGCGTAGCGATGAATTTAAGCAGAAAGGTTTTATGACTGAGGCTGTGAAGGCAGTCATAGAATTTGGCTATTCACAAATGCAGTTACATAGAATTGCAGCCTTTATTGATGATAACAATACAGCTTCAAAAAAGCTGCTGCTTCGCTATGGGTTTACCAAAGAAGGAACGATGCGTGAAGACTATTGTGTAGATGGGGTAAATGAAGATTCGGATTGTTATTCGTTGCTGCGATGGGAGTGGGAGAAACAACCTTTGAGTTAGTAAATAAAACAGAAAACACCAACTCCAATGAATGGCGCACCTATTAAACCATGAACTGATTATCTGACAACAATTTTCTATTGCCTTTGCTTATATTTCTCTATCATTTTCAATCCGTAGTTTCTGATGGTCGTTATAAGTTCAATAATTTCCTTACCATCTTCGGTTAATGAATACTCGGTTTTTGGGGGTACAACCGCATACAGCTTTCGGCTAATGTAGCCGTCTGACTCCAACTCTCTTAACTGTGTGGTCAGCATTTTGTCAGATATATGAGGAATATCTTTTCGAAGTTCCCCATATCGCATGGTATTTTCTTTAAGCCGCCACAATATGGGTGCTTTCCATGTACCACCAATTTGTTCCATGATCAATTGAACGGGGTTATAATAAATTTTTCCCTTATAATTAAAATCAGGCATTGATTTAAAGCATTGAATTTCATATTACTTTCCCAAAAGTATGTATCGCACTTTTGGGTTAAACTATTGTCAAAGGTAGATATAGTACAGACATTTGTTTTGAAAAAATTTATAAAAATGAAAAAGCTTGTTTTATTTCTCTTTATTAGCATGATAGCTTTGAAGTCCTTTGCACAACACAATGCAGGCAATAGTGGAAAAATTCTGATGATTGCCAGCAACCCATCTGTTTCAAAAACTACCGGTTGGCCTATTGGTGTTTGGTATGCAGAACTTACACATCCTTATTGGGTTTTCAATGAAGCCGGTTATTCCGTTGATATTGCAAGCCTGGAAGGAGGTGCACTGCAATTTGATGGTTTTAGTGATCCTGAGGATGAAAGTAAGTATGCAGCATTTGATTACATTTCGTTGGGGTTTAAAAAAGATGCCGCGAAAATGGCGCTTACTAAAAACACCTTGAAATTATCTACTGTAAATATGAATGATTACAAGGCCATTTTTGTTTGTGGCGGACTAGGGCCAATGTACACCATGTATAAAAATCCGGAAATCCTGAAGTTCGTTTCAGATTTCTATCAAACAGGAAAACCAACTGCGGCTATTTGTCATGGCACTTGTGCGTTGTTGGATGCAAAATTGTCCAATGGTAAATATTTGGTGGATGGTAAAAAATGGACCGGTTTCGCCAATAGCGAAGAAAACTATGCCGATACTTATGTAGGTAAAAAAATTCAACCTTTTCGTATAGAAGATGAGGCAAGAAAAATGCCCAATTCAAAATTTGTGGTAGCACATATGTTTGATGGTTTTGCAGTAAGAGATGGTAACTTGATTACCGGTCAGCAGCAAAACTCGGGTGGAAAGGCAGCAGAACTAGTATTGAAGGCATTGGACGATAACAAAAAACGGTACCCAACGTATGTATTGGTGCATGGTGCATGGGCAGATGAAAGTGCGTGGGGCTTTGTAAGAAATGAATTGGCCAAAATTGCAAATGTTGTGGTAATAAACCTTCCGGCACATGGTGCAGATAATACGTACGGAGTTGGCGTTGGATTGAACGACTATGTAAAAACGGTTACCAATGCCATTAATAAAGTGGATGGCAGGGTAATATTGGTTGGGCATTCAATGGCTGGGGTCATCATTAGTCAGGTAGCCGGAAATATTCCCAACAAAATGGATAAACTTATTTATGTATCGGCTTATTTGCCAAAAAATGGCGAAGATGTTTCTTCTATCACCAATAAGTTTTTAAACAACAAGCCAATTGAAGTTTTTGAATTCAATAAAGATTACACATTGGTGAGCATTAAGAAAGAGGTTATTGCTAATGTGGTTTGTGCCGATTGTCCCGATTATATGAAAGAGGCTTTAGTAAAATACCACAGGGCAGAACCTGTAAAGGGATTGAATGATAAGGTGACCTTGACAACTAAATTCAATACCGTACCAAAGTATTACATCAGCACCAAAAATGATTATGCGGTGCCTTATGCTCTACAACAACAAATGATTAAAGCAAACGGTAGTGTGAAGAAAGTATTTGAAATGGAAACGTCGCACTTACCTTTTGTTGTAAACCCTCAGGCGTTTTTAAGTATCTTAAGCCAGCTTAAATAATGAATGGAAGGATCCCTTTTTATTTGGCCATTGCAACACTCCTGAACAAAAGTGTTGCAATGGCTCAAATTCCGGTGGAGGCTTTTGCCGGCGACAAAAAAGCGACACTGGACATCATGTTTTTCAAGTTTATAAAAAATGCTGAAGGACAAAATTCAAAGTTTTTGTTCTTTAATCGCAACCGTGCAAGCCTCGATTATAAAATGACTAAAACGACCAATCTTCCCCAATTTGGATTTACAGAGGCTTTTAGTTTTAATCATGAAAAATTAAAAGGTTTTGCTCTTGAAGCGGTGGTGAGTATTCTAAACAGGGGCGTGTATCCAAAGGCCGGCATTCAATATGTAAAAATAAAAAAGCACATCACTGTCTTTAGTTGGATTGTTGCTGAAACATTGAAAAATCCGAATGTAGATTTCTTCTTTTTAGGAAGGTACACACCAAAGTTGACAGAGAAGGTAAATCTATATACTCAATTGGAATTGGTCAACGCTTTTCCAACCAATAGTACCAATAATTATTCTTTTACCCAGCGGCTACGTGTAGGATTAGCAATAAAAGCTTTTCAGTTTGGCGCTGCGGCAGATATTGCAGAAACAGGAAGAAACATTTATTTGACCACAAATAATACTGGAGTATTTTTACGGTATGAATTTTAAAATAGCATGAATATAGCCATTATAGGAACCGGTAATGTAGGGGGTGCCCTAGCCACTAACTAGTCTGAGAAAGGACACACTATACATTTGGGAGTGCAGGATGTGCACCGTTTTAAAGGTGTGGATTTATTAAAAAACAAAAACACCCATGTATTTCTTATTAGCGAAGCAGTAGCAAAATCGGAAGTAGTTTTGATTGCCACTCCCCCCACTGCCATTTTTGAAATTATGGACCAAATGGGAGACGTTTCGGGTAAGGTTATTATTGACGCCACCAATTCGGTTCGTCAGTCTCCTGAACCCTACAAAACAGTATATCATTGCCTGTCAGATAAAACCCGTGCAGAAGTTGTAAAATGTTTCAATAGTACAGGTTTTGAAAATATGCTCGACCCCATTTATAATGGGGATTCCATAGATATGTTTATGGCCGGGGATAGTGAAAAGGCGAAATCGGTTGCTATGCAATTAGCTTTGGATGCCGGATTTGGTTCTTGTATAGATTTTGGAAAATCAGACAAAGTGGAACTGTTAGAGCAGTTTGCATTGTCATGGATTAATCTAGCTATCATGCAAGGCCATGGAAGAAATATGGCATTTAAGGTGGTCAGGCGTTAATGCTATTGCCGGTTGCAGTTTTAGTACAGTTGACCTAATTCTGCAATAAAAAAAGACTATATCCTACAAAAAGAAATGGTTCAGCATTTTGTAATAGTTGCATGGATGAATCGGTCTTAACGCATCCCCATTCTAGGGTGACCGCCCATCAATTACTATTTCAGTGCGCATTGCAATGCTGAAACAAGCAGGAATGAAAACCAATAGCTGCACAAAGGTTGGCTGTTGTGAAAAATGAAAAGCCGCCTCGTGGCTCGAGACGGCTTTTCATTTTACTGCTGTTATCGCAAACAGCCTTATTTAAAGTCCACTTTTGTTATAGTCAGCATAGGCTGGCAATCAATACATTTTTCATAACCGGATTTGCCTTCGCATCTGCTCATGGTATTTACCAAAAAATCAATGGCCTCACCCGGTTTTATTTTCTCGCCTTTCAACTGAAATTGGTCGGCATACTTGTCTGTGGTCACTTTAGCTGTTTTGTCAGTAGATTTATTGGTGATGCGGTAAATATACTGACAGCCCATTAGTATCGGTTTTTTCAACATCACCTCAACTGAAATGTCCACACTGTTTTCGGTTTTGGAGTCTGTTACCGTTTTCACTACAGGAAGTCCATACGCTTTTTCCTGTTCGTGATTGGTTTTGGCATCAAAAGATACCTGGGCAAATGATGATAGCCCAATAAAGGCAATTGCACTTGTAATGATTAATCTTTTTATGTGGTTAATTTTTAAGTCGAAGTTAAGAATTAATTTGAATTTTAAAACCGGATTGAGAACCATTTTACGGCTGTACAGGTTGGTACATTTTTAATGGTGCCAGGTTTTTAACAGCAATCTCTTACAAGATGGAAATTGAATGGTGAACCCTAATAATAATATTCAAACAATCCTCTAAAGTTGGGTATTGTTATCCATCAGTAAGGATGTGGTCATCCTTCTAATATAACTCAAAAGTTATTGGTCAATAGTTTGTTTGCGTGAAACCAAACTTTGGTTTTTAAAACATATTTTTGGCCCATGAAATTCACCTTTATCCTATTCCTCATTTCATTAAGTAGCAACCTCCCCCTATTTGCCCAGCATGAGGTGGCTATCCAATGGCAACGAACGATTGGCACTTCCAATCAGGAGCGCTTTGATGATGTAATCAATGATGCCCGAAATGTAGTTACTGCATGCTCCGATGGTGGTTATGCGATGACCGTACTGAGACCCTCTAACCCCGCAAGCCCCTGCAATAGTTCTACCTGGACAAGCGAACACCTTTGGCTTATAAAATTCAACAAGTTTGGCGTAACGGAATGGGAAAAATGCTACGGAGGACAGTTCTCAAATTATTGGATGTATGTTAATCCCGGAGGACTAATACAAACGGCTGACAGTGGTTTTATAATAGTAGGGGGCACCAATTTTAATGACGGAGATTTTATCACAAACCATGGTTCGTATGATGCTTTCGTTATAAAAACAAATGCAACCGGTGTAAAGGAATGGAGCCGATGCTATGGCGGTACGGAGGCAGAAGGCTTCAGCAGCGTGGTGCAGGACTATGATGGTAATTATGTGGTGGCCGGCGAAGTCAGATCCAATAATGGTGACGTGGTGGGCATACATTGGTATGGTTCAAGTGGCACAGATGCATGGATCGTCAAGATCAATCCGACGGGCAACATCATCTGGCAACAATGTGTAGATTATTCTTGGGGACCTGAACGGTTTTCATCTGTAAAAATGGGAACTGACAGCAGCTTTGT
>JANMZN010000382.1:0-14428 GCA_031383285.1 Segetibacter sp. | reverse complement strand
ACTGGTGTAGGAACATTATTGTTTTTCGGATTGCCATCATTATCAGGATCGCTTGCAATGCCGTTTTGCGAGCTATCGGTGGTTGCTGTACCGCCCGGCCCACTTGCAGATCCTACTGCCGAGTTGAAATACGTAGCAAGGCTACCGGGCCTAACCCGAAGGCTCAAGTTGATAGTCCGAGTAGTATCGATGGCCAGATTATCTGTTCCGACAAGTAAGTTTTTATTGCTTGTTCCGTTAAAGGCATTATTAACGGTTAAGCCTGAAGACGTAAGACTAAGCACCGTTACCGAAGCGCCACTGAATGTAGCGGATAAGTCATCAGACACTTGTACATTGTGCAGCGGTACATCGCCAAAGTTTCTCACACGTATAGCGTAAGAAAGCGTATAAGATCCATCACCATTATTAATTGGAGAAGCGGTTAATGCCTTCGCCACACCAAGAACAGGTGTTTCCACAAAAGTTATTGGTGTTGGTGCATTGTTGTTCGTCGGTCGACCGTCATTATCGGGGTCGGTGTTACTTCCACTTTGGGAGGAGTCGCTCACTACAGTGCCATTGGTATCCTGCGCTGTAGATATCACACTATTGTTATAAATGCCTAGCTTAGTGCCGAGTGTTACCGATACGTTTATGTTAACAAATCCACTTTCACCAGCGGCCAAAGTAGGCAGTGGTGCAGATAGCAGATTTACGTTGGATGTGCCATTGAATGCAGGGTTCACTGTAAATGCTGTACTGGTGACTGATACAACATTGAAGGAAGTAGCACCAGTGAATGTATTAGTCAGGTTATCAGTTGCCTGTACTTGTTGAAGGGTTGCATTACCCTTGTTTTCTATTTTTATTGTATAGGACAGATTGTATGTTCCGTTACCGTTGTTTAACGGTGTACCAGTAATACTTTTGGCCACGCCAAGGCAGGAGTTATATACCACAAATGAACGACCCAGTTTACAACCATTGGCATCGGTCACAACTACCGAATAAGTGCCAGTGGCTAATCCCGAAACATCTTCTGTTGAAGCACCATTGCTCCAGGCAAACGAATATGCAGGCGTACCACCTGAAGGAGTGATATTTACAATACCTGAATTCCCCGAAGCACAGGTACTATTGGTAATAATTTGAGTAAGGGAAAGTGCTGTAAGCTGGGAAATGACTTGTGCCGTATTTGCCGTACAACCATTGGCATCTGTAACAATTACAGCGTAAGAACCTGCCGGCACATTGACCAGGTCTTTTGAAGTAGCCCCGGTGTTCCACAAATATGTATAAGAAGGTGTTCCTCCACTTACTGTCACTGTTACTCCACCTGTTGATGCACCATTACACAATACCGGAGTTGAAACCGACGATGCAGTGAGTGATACAGCCGGCTGATTGATGGTAACCAATCCTGATACAGTTGTGGTCCCATCATTCACCGTAACATTGTAAGTGCCTGCAGGCCTACCTGTTAAGTCTTGGGTAGTAGCAGTGAAACCAGAAGGTCCTGTCCAGGCATAAGTGTAACTACCACTTCCTCCTGTAACTTCCAAGTCAACAGTACCCGTACTTCCGCCACGACATAAAACATCTGATTTTATCAATGAAGAAATAGTAAGAGGACCACCAACTGCCTGCACGGTGAACATTGCAGCTGCAGAACAACCCCTTGCGTTGGTTGCTGTCAAGGTATAAGTTCCACCCCCTAAATTGGATATGTCTTCAGTCACAGCACCGGTTGACCATAAATAAGCATAGGGTGTAGTACCGCCTGAAACGGTTGCATTGATACTACCATTGAACGAACCGAATGGGTTTTCGCTGGTTGCCACACCATTAACGGTAATTCCTGAGGCTGGCTGATTGATTACAGCCGAACCACCTGCTACACATCCGTACTTGTCAATCACCGACACATTGTAAGTGCCTGACGCAAGTCCTGAAATATCTTCTATGGCAGCCACATAACCCGATGGGCCTGTCCATGCTATATTGTAAGGTGTTCTTCCACCGGTAAGTGTTAGGTCAATAGCTCCTGTTCGGGCATTTCTACAGCCCACAGGGGTTACTAAAGTTGACAATTGTACTCTTGTTACCGATACGTCCACACATTGACTGCTGCCATCACCACAATTATTGGTGGGTCTTGCGCAAATGCTGGTTGTTCCCGGAGATACGCCATTCCAATTGATGGTGATAGACGTTCCGTTGGTAACCGGATTGGGCAATGATCCTGAATAAGGGCTGGTTACAGTAGCGCCGGCAGGAATAGTCCATGTATAGCTTATGGCACCGGCAACTGCCGACGCGGTAAACGTTTGAGTAGATTCCTGGCATACAACAATAGCATTGCTTACACTTACTACAACAAGTGCCTGCGAACATAAAGCTGGTACTGGAAATCCATTGTCACAAATCTGGTAACGAATAGTATCGTTGCCGGCAAATCCGCTAAAAGGGGTGTAAGTGATGGTTCTATCAGGATTAACTATAGCAGTACCATACTTTGGTGATGTATTGATGGTTGGGTTTTGTAGTACTCCATCTACATCATTATCATTAATAAGCACATTAATAATGACAGGTTCTCCTACAATAGTTGCAGCAATATCGTTAACAGCCACAGGACTGCTATTAATAGCAGAAAAACGAACGAATACGGTTGCAGTATCCCACAATCCGGTTGCGATTTCTGTAACCCGGTAGCGAAAAGAAGTCAATTGATCTTCTACCATTCCAATAGGATTGAACTGTATAGTTTTGGCAACATTCACTGAAGCAGTTCCAACGGAAGGCGCCTGATCGATTGTAACATTATAAGCTGCACTATTAGCTGTTAATGAACCTACCACATCAGCATCCCTATCGTTTGATAATACATCAATGGCAGTAGATGCCTGTACATAGTTATAGTCTATAACAGCATCGGGAACATTATCCACTGTTAATGAAAGTGTATTGCTGGCAGCTGCGGCAGAATAACCCAGGTTGTCAATGGCGCCTTCAACCCGAGCTGTATTGTTCAACGGATTGTTGTTAGATAATACACGGAAAGTAACAGTGACATTTGTAGTTGCACCCGCAGCGAGTGAAGCTCCCAGAATATTATTCCACGTTAATAGATCAACTGAAGTTGAGTTTGGAGCTATTGAAGCAGATAGGTATTGCAAAGAGGCAGAGGGGAAAATATCCTGCAGAGGCAGCGTTGCTATGGACGACAATCCTGTATTGGTAATCGCTATATTGTAAGTGATATTGTTATTAATGGTAACTGCACCAACCGGCGCAGACTTAGTAACGGCAATTGAAACTGAGGGACGAACTACAATGAAAGCTGCATTAGAAGAGTGTGTTACAGTATTCTCCGTTCCTTCTTTTGCTGTTGCCTGAATAGTGTAATTACCTGCCAATGAAGGAGTCCATGCATACTCGTAGGTACGGGTACATCCTGCTGTAGCCACAGAGGTAGCTGCTAATGCTGCGCCGCCATTCACTCGAATATCTAAACCTGTAATATCTGATGAACCAAATGGATCACTGACTACACTACGTATGTAGTTGGTAACACCTACAGCACGTTGTGTAACCATAGTTCCACCGCTGAAAGGTGCTGTATAAAATAACAGGCTGTTTACATTAATATAAGTATTGGTAGGAAGTTCTAAGTACGATATTTTACTTGAAGCATCATAGTCAATACGAATATCGGCTGCTGAATAATCGCTGTAAAGGTTTAACACCACTGCCTGATTGGCTGGGATGACTACGTCCGAGGGAATGGTTCCGGTCCAGGTTAAAGTTCCTGTAGTTCCGGTTGCCCCAAGTCCTGCATTGGCTGCAGATGTGCTGGTAAAAAATACCACACCCCCTGAACTTAATTCAGTGATGAGGGGTAATGTGGCTCCACTAGCTGTATTGGCGGTAACTGCACAGTGCGCTACAATGCTTATCGTTTGTCCAGACTTTACTGTAAAACTGCTACACATGGTGGGATTTTGAGTAAAGGTGGAAATGTTTGATAGACCTTTTACCCTTACACCAACTGCAACCCATGCGGCATTAAGTCCATTCCAGGCCATATTGGTTTGTGTAGCACCACCGGTGGTTGCCTGTTTCCAGCTGGAACGGATATCTATACTATTGGTACCATCAGAAAACAACTGCGTTTGCCCTGCACCTGCCGTAAAAATATTATCTTTTACAGCCACAGCATCTACAACGATATCGCCAGGCGTTGAAAGCACATTCAGCGAAGAGGAAGCAGTACTGCCCGAAATAGCTGCAGGAGTGAGAAATGTTGCAGAAAGATCAACGTTCGACAAGCAGGAATAACCCAGCGTAGCCTCTAAGTTGTTACCCGTCGGCCAAGTGAAATTGATGGTACCCGACGATGCAACAGGATTCTTTAAAAACCAAAATTCAACCTTGAAACCTGCTGATACCGACTCTGTAAGTTTAGTAAAACTCACTCCACCAAATGTAACCGCTGTAACGGCATTGTTGGCACCTACCACGCTACCAATACTCACCAATAGCAATCGGTTGCTGCCGGTTGGGGTAAATGCAGCACTGGTTAAAGTGCCTGCAGTGGAACCGCCATTGGCAGTTTTAAAATTACCATTCACACCCAAAACCGCGGTTTGCTTAAAGAGCGATGGAGTAGATTGAATGGTTGAAGAGGTAGGTACCACCCGGCTTAGCCCATTGCCCGTCTTGAGGTAAAGTCGCTTATTGGCAATCTGTGCAAACGACGGTGCTAACACCGCTATTAACAAGATGGAGAACAAAAAGACAGACCGATATTGTTTTCTCTCTAAATACATTATTATTAGTTTCTGTGCGCTTTGCCGATTTATTTAATTTTTTATGATTGCAGTTGGTGTCAAGGGGACTGTACGTGGTCCTACCGAAATGCAAGACTCCTCACCTGAACAACTGTTATTTGCCGATCTTACACAGATACTTCCGGAGGTTGTGGTGGTCCACCTTACAACAACTGTTGACGTTCCCTGACCGCTGATGATATTGGCATTTATAGGTACCGTCCATTGGTAAGTAAGAGCACCACTTTGCACCACGCTGTAGGTTGTATTCTGATTGGTACAAGGTGATACATCACCGGTAATGCTGCCAGGGGCGGCCGGTTTACACTCACTATCATCACAATCGGTCAGTCCATCGTTGTCGTTGTCAATACCATCACTGCAATTCTCAGGTTCATAAATTGATTGGGCTAAAGTAGCGGCACAACCATTGGCATCGGTTACAAGTACTGTGTAAATTCCAAAGCCTAAAGCGGTGATATCTTTGGTATTGGAAGTAAAACCGCCGGGACTTGTCCAGGAATAAGTATAAGCTGGTGTTCCACCAGAATTACTTAAGGTAATAGAACCGTTGGCAACAGCCGTTGGGTTGTTATCATCGACTGCTACTGCTGACAAACTGATAGCCGATGGCTGGTTGACGGTATAACTAAATTGTGCTGAGCAGCCCGCAGTGTCTGTTACAGTTACTGTATAGGTACCTGCTGCAACGTTGGTTAAGTTTTGGGTGGTTTGTCCATTGCTCCAATAATATGTAAAAGGTTGAAGTCCGGAGACAGGTGTGATGGTGATTGCACCATTACTTCCAGCAAAACAAGAAACCGGCGTTGTCGCCCCGTTTATTGCAATTGGTGTTCCTGCTGCAATAATAGCTGTGGTGCTCGTTCTGCTACATCCCGCAGCATCGGTAATGTTGGCTACATACGTACCGGGTGTTAATCCGGTGAGCGTTTGTGTGGAAGTGCCAAATGGAACACCATTTCGGGTCCAGGAAATATTATAGGGTGCCGTACCACCTGTAATTGATAAAGTGACCGACCCATTATTACCATCACAACTAACGCGTCCTGTGGTTATAGCGGCGGTTATTTTTGGTAAGGCCGGATCTGTGGTAACCAACACCGGGCTACTTTGAACCGGACATCCACCAGGCAATATCATTGTAACGAAGTAAGTACCCGGTTTGTCAATTTGAATGCTGGGTCCTGTATTACTACTTATAATATTGCCGTCTGTAGTGGTCCAGAAATAAGTGACGTCATTACGCAGTGGTGAGGCAGTAAGCGTAGTTACCGGATTATTACACGAAAGAGTGCCATTAGACACCACAACACCTGTACTAGGCTGAGCCCAGGAATAAGGACCGGCAAAATCTTTGAGCTGGGCCGTAAACGCATTAGAAGCCCTTGTTTTAACAAAAAATGTTCGCCACGGGAAAGTGCAGCTATCTAAAGCAGCATCAATAATCAGGTAATTATCCAGGCCGATTGAGGTCATATTTAAACCTACTTCTGCCACTGAAAAGGGGCTATATGAGGTTCCAAAGACACTTGCCTTAGTATTGCGGGTGCCCCAAGGTGGTGCTATAGGTAATTGATTATCAGCGTTCACAAAACCACAGATTCTTGCTCCGGGCTTTGGTATGATAGAGGCATAACCAAAAGGCGATCCATTGAATGCACCATCAAAGTTAGGTCCCCAGCCAAAAGGTGCCGGTACCTTACTTATATAATCCGCCCTACTTACCCAAACTCTTACCTCTACAGAGGGTGAGCTACCACCATTGGATAGCGACAAATTGAAGATTATGTCGCCAAGTGCAGTGATATTGCCACTATTGTCAAACTTAAAAGCGGTGTGCCCCAAATCGGGACCACCTGAAGTAAATTTTTGTGATACTCCATTGTACAATACCGGCTTGATAAAAAATTCAAAGTCCATGTAAGCATCTCCGCCAGGCTCTGCCCTATTGATCAGACCCACAAACCATAGGTCGTTAATATTAAGATCGCGGTCAACATTGCGAAACATGTGGCCGGCAACATCTATCAGGTCATTTTTTCCCAATACATTTTGCGGGCCGGGATCCCATATTGCCGGGTCTTCAGCATTTTTGCTGGCGGTATTGTACGACGTTTGGTCAATGCCGCCTGTACCGCCAAAATGATCACGGGCCCATACTGCGTCTACCAAACGTTTGAACTTACTTCGCACACCGCTCACAAGAATTTCATCGGCATAGCTCGCAATGCCACCATTTTGGCGGGCTTCATAAAGAGGATTGAAAGTGCTTTTCAGCAAAGACTGAATGGCTGCTGCATTAGTCTGGTCAATAATGTTGCGTCCTGTTATATTCTTAAACCAATCTACTGAGCCTGCAGGAGGCAGAATAGTGCCGGTATTAAAAGTGCTGTTAGCATAAAGTACGCCATTGACCCCAACATCAGCAGCTACACAACCGGAATTGGATACCTGAGCCGTCACTGAAAAGCAGGATAAAATTAAAAAACAAGAGGAAATTATGACTTGCCAAATACACTTTTGGACATAGTGATGCATCATAAAAGATTTGTGTGTTTGCTGAGTTTTCACGGTAAACGGATAAAAGGTCAACCTACTAAACGAGCACTGTAACAGTTATATTGCAGCCGTTTTGGGTATTTTGGATAAAGGAGGATCGATTTGTTTAACTTAAGCTATTTTTAATGCATTATATGGCTGCATTTAATGAAATACCCAATGCTCAAAGGGAGCAAAAAGACGATGCCCCTTCGCGGAAGAAACCCTCCTATCCGATAAATGATTCATTGCGCCGATATTTGAAGGACAATGGCCGTGAGGTAAAACTACCAGTGACCTATGATGATTTATCACGGATTATTTATTCCGTTCCGCTAAAAGACAAATTTGGGCATGACACATTCTGGGAGAAAGCGTCTTACGATATGAATGAATGGAATTTTCTTCGGGAGGGGCTGCTTACTATTTATGCCATACTAAAAACAGAAGGAAACCTTTCATTTTCAAACCATCTTGATGTAGCTAGAATAGACTATTGCGCTTTTGGAAATTCCAATCCTTTCCGTATTAGAATAGTAAATAAATACAATGACAACTACGATCATTTTTACATAAAAAAAGCAGATGCGTCCAGGGTTTATGGACTGGAACTAGAACATATTTTGTCTCCCAATCGAATTACTTATTTCACACAGAGCAACACATTGGTAGAAGAGCATATACCCGGCATTCCTGGTGATGTTTTCAATAAACAATACCTCAATTTACTTACAACTAATAAAATACGGTTTGCGAAAGAGTTTGTAAAATTTAATGAAAGGTGTTTTGCGCGGTTATTGGGAGATATGCGCAGTTACAATTTTGTAGTGGATATTACTCCTGATATTGAAGATTTTCAATACCGCATTCGGGCAATAGATTTTGATCAACAGTCATATGAAGGTAGAAAGAACATGTACCTGCCGCAGTATTTTAAGGAAAACTATGTGTTGGTGGAACTTGCACTTAACAATCTGGAAAAGGAATCTATAGAACAATACCAAACCGAAGAAAGGACGATGATGGCTTTTAGGGCCGGAGAATCTCGCTACAGGTTAATGGCGCTTTTTAATGTAATGTGTAGAGATACCATTTCTACCAAAGAGAAAGTAGAAAACCTAAAACTGGAATTGGCTGAATTCTTCAAAAATCCCAGGTTTTTAAAATGCAAAACGATGGGAGATCTAGTAAAGCTGCACCTAAAAGTAATGCTGCTTAACAATATGAGGCAGATATTGGCAGTAAGAAGGAAAAGTATTTATTAATCATTAGGCCATTAAATAATGCTCTTTGGTAAATAAATTATTTATCAATACCCAACTCATTACTTAATAAGGTCGACTCAAATTTATGTATAAAAAAAGGAGCATACCATTTTGATATGCTCCTTATATATTGGAAAAGAAAATACTCAATTACATTTTCAATCCCGTAATTGATTTTTGTAAAGATCCTTGTCTAATTACAATATGATAGCTTCCGGTATTGTATCTCTCACCAAAGTTTAATACTTGTGTATTTCTTGCTCTAAATTGGTCAACCTTTCTTCCATTCTGTGAATAAACAGTTACCTCTATTGGTTGGCTATTTTCTGATTGCAATCTGAGGCTAAAATTCTGCTTGGCAGGATTTGATAACAAATTTACTTTCAAGTCTTCCTCTGCAATCAAAACTGCATCCTTAGCAAAAGAAAGGCATGTTGGTCCTGTTATAGCAATTTTCTGCTGACACATTGCAAGATTACCAGACAAATCATAAGCCCTGTAAGTGATGATATTATTTCCTGTTTTTAAATTGATTTTCCCAACATAATTGATTCCAGTTGACGGTGAATTACCTGAGGTAGCTCCTGAAAGTGTCCATCTTAGGGTTGCAACTTTACAATTATCTCCCATGACAGGTTTGGTTACGGTAACAGAAGTTGGGCACACTGTTGTAACCAAATTCTTAGTAGCTGGACAAGTAATTGTAGGATTTACTAAATCTTTTACACTTACAATTATTTTAAATGCTCTTGTGTTGCCACTTTCGTCAATAAGGGTATCATTAATGGTTGAATTTCCTATGTTGAAGCTATAAGAACCAACAAGCCCGGTACCTTTACCAACGGTAGCACCCGTTATTGACCATTTGTAAGTAAAAGTTTTGCTGCAAGCATCCCAAGGCAAAGGATCAGGAATTGCAACGGTAGCAACGCAACCAATTGAAACGGTCGCTTTTAATGTATCACTAATAGCTGTATTGGTAACTACCGGCCTTGTCTTATCTAGTACTGTAACAGTTGTGCTACAAGTAGATGAGTTGCCTGCTGTGTCTCTTGCAATATAGGTGACCGTAGTAATTCCTTTGTTAAATAAACGGGTTCCGACAGTATTTATTCCAGTAACAGAGGAACTAGCCGCAGTAGCGCCAGCTAATGACCATATGAGTTTAGCTATGCCACAATTATCACTGTAAACAGGGTTGGCCAGTGCTATACTTTTAGAGCAAACTGCTGAATCTGAACTTGTACTTACAGTACTCCCGCAATTGAGTTTAGGCCTTACCGTATCTTTAATGGTAACTTTAAACGTACAGGTAGCTGTGTTATTTGAGTAGTCGGTTACAGTGTACGATACATTAGTCACACCTTTATTAAACGTTTGTTTTCCGAGATTGTAATAGCCGGAATCCTTTGATTCGTCAGTTGATTGACCGGTTCTTTTCCACTTAAGCCAGGCTACCTTACAATTATCAGATGTAATTGGATTAGTAACCGTCATACTTTTATACCTATTGGTCAAACCCGTATATTGTATGGTATCTTTTGGACAAGTAATAACAGGTTTGATTAATTCTAGTACGCCTCTTTTAAAAGTACAAACCTCTTGCTTGCCTGTTGCTGTGGTTGCTACGAATGTAATAAAATTAGGTCCCACATTAAAAACCTGTGTTGTGGGAATATAGTTTATTCCGGTTAAAGGGGAAGCAGCATTAGTAGCGCCACTAATCTGCCAGACTAAACTTACAACTCCTCCCCCTGCTCTCAAAAATGGGTTCATAATAAGACCAGCCGGGGCTACGTCAGCACATTGATTGTTTGTAGTATAAAAAATCCAATTGCCAGGACAAGAACTAAAGACACTTTGGGCTTGTGACATAAAAGAAGCCCCTGTTAAATAAATGAGTAAAAATAATTTTTTCATAATTTTTGTTTAAAGTTTTGGATATAATCAGGAAGCAAGGTAAAATAATTTAGAAAAAACAAAATAAAATTTTCAAAATATTTTTAAAACTTATTATTATCGTAGGCAAGAGAGGAGAGAACGAACCGTCAATTTTTATTTTATCAGCTTAACTACGATACCCAATAACAATTATCTTTGCCCCTCAAATTTATTTTTTCATTATAACCAAATACAGTCCATGGCCAATCAACAAATTTTAAGTTTGCTGGGTGATAAGGCAGAAAGCCTGCTCAATCATGAGTGCAAAACGATTGAAAAAGGAACCATTCACACTCCATCACCAACACATGTAGATGATCAGTGGATCAATAGTAATAGAAGCAATCAAGTATTGCGCAATATGCAGAATTTGCTCGATCATGGTCGCCTTGGTGGCACAGGCTATTGTAGCATTTTTCCTGTAGATCAAGGAATAGAACACAGTGCAGGAAGTGCTTTTTCTCCAAACCCTATCTATTTCGATCCCGAAAACATCATTAAATTAGCTATTGAGGGTGGATGCAATGGTGTAGCTTCCACATTCGGTGTTTTAGGACTAATGAGCAGAAAGTATGCACACAAAATACCATTTATTGTAAAAATAAACCACAACGAATTTTTAAGCTACCCGAATAAGTTTGACCAAAAAATGTTTGGCAATGTAAGGGCTGCATGGAATATGGGTGCCGTAGCTGTAGGCGCAACGGTTTATTTTGGCAGCCCGGAAAGTGCAGAACAAATAGTACAAGTAGCTGCAGCTTTTGAAGAAGCGCATTCATTGGGTATGGCTACCATACTTTGGTGCTATACCAGAAACAATGCTTTTAAAGTAGATGGCGTAGATTATCATACTTCGGCAGACCTTAGCGGACAAGCTAATCATTTGGGTGTAACCATGCAAGCGGATATCATTAAGCAAAAATTGCCTACAAACAATGGCGGTTACCTGGCTACCAAGCATGGCAAAACCAATAAATTGGTTTACGAAAAACTAACAACCAATCACCCGATAGACCTTACCCGTTACCAATTGCTAAATTGTTACAATGGACGTGTTGGATTAATAAACAGCGGAGGAGAAAGCATGGGCGACAGCGATTTGCAAGAAGCAGTAATCACAGCAGTGATCAACAAACGTGCAGGTGGCATGGGCCTAATCCTTGGTCGGAAGGCTTTTCAAAGACCATTTGCAGAAGGCGTTCAATTGCTAAACGCTTGTCAAGATGTTTATCTGGACAACTCTATTACGATAGCCTAATAAAACATTAAAAAAGCCTACCTAGCAAATTGGGTAGGCTTTTTTATCTCATTAATTTCGAAAACAGTAAAAAGACTTTAATTTTTTATTGTTCTATCTTCAACTCTACAATAGCATACCATGAAAAAAGAAGAAGAAGATTTTGATGCTAACTTAAGCGGCGAAAAGGAAAGACTAGAAGAAGCCAAGGCTCGTTGGTTTAGAAGAATAAAAAAAGGTATTCTCACTTCTACATCCGACAAGAAGGAAACACCGGAGGGACTATGGACCAAGTGCCCCGAATGTAATCACATAAGCACTTCAGCTGACCTCAAAGAAAATTTGTTTATCTGTACAAAATGCGATCATCACCACAGAATAGGAAGCGAGGAGTACTACGATATTATTTATGACAATGCCGAATACACTGAGTTGTTTGGCAACATCAGAAGCAAAGATTTTTTAGGATTTACTGACCTTAAACCATACGCAAAAAGATTGGAGGACATCTGGGCTAAGTCTGACCTCAAAGACAGTATGCGGGTAGCCGTTGGTAAGGTTAATGGTTTATCCCTTGTTGTGGCTTGTATGGATTTTGAATTCATTGGAGGAAGTTTAGGTAGCGTAATGGGTGAAAAATTTAGCAGAGCAGTAGATTATTGTATTGAACACAAGTTACCTTACATGGTCATCAGTAAAAGTGGTGGAGCCCGGATGATGGAAAGTGCTTTCAGCCTGATGCAGCTTGCGAAAACGAGTGGAAAATTATCAGAATTAACCGATGCACAACTTCCCTACATCAGCTTGCTTACTGACCCAACTTTTGGAGGTATATCTGCAAGCTTTGGCATGTTGGGCGATCTTAATATTGCAGAACCCGGTGCGCTCATTGGTTTTGCCGGTCCCCGCGTCATTAAGGAAACAATAAAAAAAGATTTGCCTCCGGGATTTCAAAGAAGTGAATTTCTTCTTGAACATGGGTTCTTGGATTTTATTCTGCATAGAAAAGAATTAAAGAATAAACTTTCTCAGATTATAAAGCTATTTCAGGGTTAAAAAAATATAAAATTATTATCCAAAAACGCTTCAATTATAAATAATTGAAGCGTTTTTGTGTTTATGTATAAAAAACATAAAAGAGCAGGTAATTTTCCTGAAATGCATTACAGATAATTGCAATTAGATAATGTAAAGATCACATAGTGGTATATAAAAATCATTATAACTTTGAACATTAATTTGGATAGGACGTTAATGCAGCTAAGAAAAAAAGTGGAAAACAGCATATATATTAAAGAACAAACCTTTGAAATAACAGTGTTAATTACTGTTTACAATACAGCAATTGAATTTGTAAAAAGAGCGATTCGGTCGGTTCTGAATCAGGATTATCAAAATTTTGAATTAATCGTCATCGATGATGGAAGTAACATGAATACCCATCAACAACTTTTAGCGTTTATTGAAAATACTGATGAAGAAATCATCTACATCCGCCATAGTAATAGAGGTCAATCTAAATCCATTAAGTGTGGTGTATTGAGCAGCAAAGGCAAATACATCGCTATCTTAGATGCCGATGATGAATATCAAACCAATCACCTAAGCGGTTGTTTAAATGAGATAAAGAATCATGATCTAATTGCCTCTACAACGGAAACGATAGTAGATAGAGAAGAAGATTATTTTGTTCCTGATAAATATAACATCAATAAACTCATTCATGTTGATGATTGCATTTTGTTTGCCACTTTATTTGGTAAGAAAGAAGTTTTCGAAACGATAGGCTTTGAAAATAAATATGGGGCTGATGCTCATTTTTACGAGCAAGCTGAAAAGCAATTTAAAGTAAAAAAACTCGACCTTAGAACATATACTTACTATCGCAACAATCCTAATAGTATTTGTTCGGTGCTCAAGAGAGAAGCGCAACTTTTAAACTAAGCATGAATAATTGCCAACCATTTAAAAAGCAGGTAATTATGGCATGCCTGATTACAGGTGTATATGACGTAAACAGAAATACAAAACTTGAAAAAGATAATTTTGAACTTGTAAAAGATTGGGTCACTTCCATAAACATTGCCGGTCTTCAAGGAATCCTATTTCACAACTGTTTTTCAATAACTACTCAGGAAAAACATCAAAATGAAAACCTCATTTTCATTAGGGTAGACCAAAACAACGCATTCAGCCCAAATACTTTTCGATATTTTCTTTACTTAGATTTTCTTATTAAAAACAGCAGTAAAATAATTGATGTATTTCTTACAGATATTTCAGATGTAGTATTGGTCAATAATCCATTTATAACTCCCCTATTTCAAAAAAATACAAACTCCTTATTTTGCGGGGATGAATCTAAATCGTTGGATGATGAATGGATGCAAGCGCATTCAACTCATTTGCGAAACAATATTGAAGATTTTAAAGCCTACGAAGATAAATGTGCAAAAGAGGTGCTACTTAATTGTGGTATCTTAGGTGGCAAAGTTGAGCTTGTGATTGATTTCTTGGAAAAATTATGTCACTTGCACAAAACCTATAACAGAAACAACAAAACTGCCTACACAGGAGACATGGGTGCATTTAACTACATTATGAGAACTGTA
>JANMZN010000378.1:0-1702 GCA_031383285.1 Segetibacter sp. | reverse complement strand
GGAGATAGTATAACAGATGGTGGTGAATGGAGTGAATTATTTCCCCATGAAAAAACATTAAACAGGGGTATAAGTTCGGACAATACATTTGGCGTTTTGTTTCGTCTTACGGAAATTACCAGGCGCAAGCCCAAAAAGATTTTTCTGTTAATTGGAATTAATGATATTGCCCGCAATATTCCTGATTCAGTGATCATCGCTAATTATAGAAAAATTATTTCCGTCATACAACAACAAACACCGCAAAGCCACTTCTACATTCAAAGTATTTTGCCCACCAACAATACTTTCAGCGAATTTAAAAACCATCAGAATAAGTCAGATCATATTATTACCATCAATACCGCTTTACAAAAATTATGTAAGGAAAAAAATATTGTTTATGTAGATTTATACAGTCATTTTGTTGATGAATCCGGGAAATTAGCCAGCCAGTTCACTAACGATGGACTTCATTTTACCGGGGAAGGATATAGAAAATGGAAAGAGGTTTTGATAGAAAAAAAATTAATGAAATAATGTTTATTACCGGAACATTCCTGGATGAAATAAGTCATGATATCCCCCACCAGAACTGGGGACCGGCAGAATGGGAAAAAGATTTTCAGCACATGAAGGCAGCCGGAATTGATACAGTGATTTTGATCCGCTGCGGTTACAGGAAATTTCTGACCTATCCATCGGATTACCTGCTTAATAAACATTCCTGTTTTTCACCACCGCTTGATCTGGTGGAATTATTTTTATCACTGGCCGATAAATATGGAATGAATTTTTATTTTGGTCTTTATGATAGCGGCAGGTATTGGGATACCGGAGATGTTTCCAGTGAAATTGACGATAATAAATATGTAACGGAAGAAGTGTGGCAGAAATATGGCCATCATCTATCTTTTAAAGGGTGGTACCTGAGTATGGAAATAAGCCGCCGTACCAAAGGAGCCATTGAAGGATTTCAGTCCATGGGATTACAGTGCAAAGAAATCAGCAATAACCTGCCAGTTTTTATTTCTCCCTGGATTGATGGTAAAAAGGCAGTGATGGCTTCTTCAGGGATACTTACAAAAGTGGAGGCTATTTCATTACAGGAACATGAAACGGAGTGGAATGAAATTTTTGATGGTATAAAAAATTCCGTGGATGCGGTAGCATTCCAGGATGGACATGTGGATATAGAAGAACTTTATAATTTTCTGGCCATCAATAAACAATTGGCAGATAAGTATGGCCTTCAATCATGGACCAATACGGAAAGTTTTGACCGGGATTTACCTATTAAGTTTCTTCCTATCAAATTTGAGAAACTGCAACTAAAGCTTGAAGCAGCTAAGCGGGCGGGTTATGATAAAGCTATCACCTTTGAATTTTCCCACTTTATGAGCCCGCAATCAATGTATCTATCTGCACATCATTTATACAACCGTTATAGGGAATACCAAAAAAATCAACGATGAAATTTTTTATTCTAACCATTGGATTAGTTTTTTTTACGGGTATCGCTGCTCAAAAAAAGGATGAACCTATACGTGGTACATGGATAACCAATGTGGCCAGTAAAGCATTGCTGTCTGAAAAAAATATAAAAGAGACGGTGAAACGTTGCAAAGAACAAGGGCTCAATAATATTTATGTAGTAGTATGGAATGGTGGCCTCACTGTTTATCCAAGTGATGTAGTGGAATCTTATATTGGTGTCAGGCAA
>JANMZN010000536.1:0-4089 GCA_031383285.1 Segetibacter sp. | reverse complement strand
ATCCATCTTTTCTTTGGGTATCGTTAGTACATCCCCCTCTTCCAATACCAAATCATTCCTGCTACCGGGATACGCTATTACCTGCTTAAGGTCAATTGCTATTTGGTCCACCGATCGGCTAACTTCTTCTTCCAATTGGTTGGTTGTATCTTTTAAAGTTTCCTGAATTTTAGATATTTTTTTTGAATTCAACTCATTAACCAAAGCATTTTTGTCGTTGATGCGGGTAAGGTATCCACCACCGCTAAATGCTTGCGGAGACATGCCGCCGGAACGCTTTATCAAATCGCTTATTCTTTCGTTTTTTGTTTTCACTACGTACTGCCCCGGAAACAATACTTCTCCTACAATACTCACATTAATTTGTGGCCTATAGCCAGGGTTTTTTCTGACCACTACAGCATCATAGGGTTGCAGTTTCAAATCTCCGCCCTTCATTGCTAAATCATCAATAGAGGCTACTTCAAACACTTCGGATACCTGCATGTCTTTAATGTCATAGCTTTCATTTCTTACACGCCTTGCCACTTCTATACGTTGAGGTATGGCAGCTTCGGTAAACCCGCCGGAAAGCAAGATCAAATCTTTTACCGACATGCTTTCAATAAACTCAAAAGATCCGGGGTCACGTACTTCCCCAAAAATAGAAACAGTCTTTCTTTCCTTTAAATCATCAACCGAAGAAATAGAAATTCTATCATTGGCCTTTAAGGCGATATCTGCAAGCGCATTATTCATTACATCTAATGGGCTAAATGAAACATACTCCAAGGTTAGGTCTGCTTTGTTGCGAACAATCAATCCACGGGCATTATAGGCATCTTCTTTTAATCCACGTGCTTTTTCTATCAGGTTTTTTAATGTCATACCACCTGTTAATTCATAATCGCCGGGTAAATAAACGGCTCCATTTATGCTTACCCTGTTTACAAATCGTCCAATAATTTTTTTGATTACAAAAGACTCAGACCTACTTGGCTTGTATTTAGAAAACTCAGCTTGAGGAATGTCAATGATTTTATTCTCTTCATCAGTCACTTTGTAGCCGGTTATACTAGCCGTATAGGCACTATCGGAAAAGCCACCTGCAAAGTCAAAAAGATTTTGCAATGTTTCTCCTTCTTTCATTTCATACAATCCTGTACGCTTGGCTTCTCCTGATAAAGAAACCCGAACTTTGTAAGCGGGTATTCTAATAACATCCTGATCTCGCAGATTAATGTTGGACCGCTGATCGCCTTTTACCAGGAAATCGTAGATATCCAAAACGTCAATGGTTTTTCCATTTCTTACAATCTGAATATTGCGCATACTGCCAATATCATTAGGGCCACCCGAAAGATATAATGCATTAAAAGCTGTAGCAAGTGATGGCAAAGAATACGATCCCGGTTTTCTTACTTCTCCCAAAACGGTCACTTTTATATTTCTAATCCGGCCGATACCCACACTGACTTTTGTAAGACCTGTGCGTATATTGGAGTAACCTGATGAGGCAAGCTTACTTTTTATTTTTTCTGTCGCCTGTTCTATGCTTAAGCCCGACACATACATAACCCCTGCAAATGGAATATTAATGTCCCCTTCGGGACCAACTTTCAGGTTGTATTTTGCTTCCTGATAACCATATATATTTATGGCAATTTCGTCATCGGGCCCAATAATGTATCCTAATGGAGTGGCAATTTTTAGGTTCGGTTCAAAGGTTAGCACTCCATTATTAAAAATTTCAAGTCCAAATATTTTTTTAGGATTCGGAGCCGTCCTTACCCTATTAATTGTATCTGTTATCCTGCTTTCGGTACCTGATAGTTTTCCGTTTCCTTCGCTATAACTAACGGTTGAGTCTTTAGCATTGTTACTTTGTTTATTCGCTCCTCTTGCTAATCTGCCTCTTAATAAGTCAGCTTCCGCTGGGCTCATCCCTTTTCTTATCAGTAGGGTATAGACTTGTTGTGTAGTAATATCATTCATTTGCATGTAATCCATTACTTGCCCTAATTGTTCCTCCGAAAGATCAGAAGATCTATAATTGCTAAGATTTGCAGGCAAAGAAGGGAGCTGTGCAAAAACGGTGAAGAAAGAAAGAATAAATGCAAATAATAATATCAGCTTTGAAATGGACATAATCTGTACTAGAAAATTTGCGGCAAATTAAAGTGTTTTTAATAGAAATGATGAAGTTTTCGCTTTGCAACAGGTTTAATCGGGTTAATAGATAGCCAAATGGTAAAAGTGATAGGATAGATAGCCGCATTTGGCTTAATCGTTTTTGCTGTAGGTTTGTAGGGTGATTTGCCCCCCACTGACCATTACTTTTTTAGGTACCGGCACTAGTAGCGGTGTTCCTATAGTAGCATGCGACTGTGCTATCTGCACTTCTGCCGATCCGAGAGATAACAGATTGCGCAGCAGTATATTGGTTCAGTCTGCCCATACTACTATTGTAGTGGATGCCACCCCCGACTTCAGGTATCAAATGCTGAGGCAAAATGTAAAAAAAATAGATGCTGTATTAATCACGCATCCGCACAAAGACCATGTCGCAGGAATAGATGACACTCGTCCATTTCAATTTTTTTCAGGAAAGCCAACTGAGGTGTACGGCAATAGCATTTCCATAGAAGGAATAAAAAAGGAAATACCCTATGCATTTCACGATTTCACTTATCCGGGTGTGCCTAAAATATTGCTACACGAAATTGGTTTAGACCCATTTAGAATTGGTGACATTCCCATTATACCTATTTTGGTTTGGCATCTTAAAATGCCCGTTTATGGCTTTAGGTTTGGCGATTTTACTTACATTACTGATGCCAACAGGATAGACGAAAGGGAAAAAGAAAAAATCATGGGTAGCAAAATCATTGTACTGAATGCTCTAAGAAAAGAAGCACACATTTCCCATTTTACCTTGCAGGAAGCAGTGGAGATGGTACAAGAACTACAAATTCCAACCGCATACTTCACCCATATCAGCCACCAATTGGGTATTCATCAGGAAATAAATGACCAATTACCGCCAGGAATTAATTTAGCATTTGATGGTTTAAAAATAGTTATATAACTTTCTGGCGCTAATTTGATTAAAGATGAAGAAATGGTGGCAGACTCTTGCTAAAGACTATTTTACTTTTTCAAAAAAAGAAAGACTTGGCATCATTGCTTTGCTGATCTTGACAATCGCCTGTATTCTATTTTCAAGATACTTTCCGGTAAATAAACCGAAGCCAATCAGCAAAGATGCATTTCAGCAAGAATTGGCACAACTGACCATTACTATAGACAGTAGTAAAAAAGAATATCCACGATACAAAGACAACGATCGGGAGGATTATTTTCAGCCAAAGTATTCGCCTCGTACTTCAGAAAAAAAGCCAGAACTATTTGCTTTCGACCCCAATACATTGGATGAAGCAGGTTGGAAAAAATTAGGCGTAAAAGACAAAACGATTGCAACCATAAAAAAATTAACTTCCAAAGGTTTCCGATTCAAGCAGCCTGATGATATTAAGAAAATATATGGCCTTAAGCCGGAATTGGCCGAAAATTTGTTGCCTTTTGTAACCATAAAATCTACTATTGCCGTTTCTAACAATGCTTCACCAAATATAAATCCGGCAACCAATTTCTCCAAACCACCTGCAGCCTACAAGCATAGTATTGTTGAAATAAATGATGCAGATACATCTCAATTCATAGCATTGCCTGGCATTGGTAGCAAATTGGCCAACCGAATAGTGGTTTTTAGAGATAAACTAGGCGGGTTTATTTCGGTTGAGCAAGTGGGTGAAACTTTTGGATTGCCCGACAGCACTTTTCAAAAGATTAAGCCACGTTTGCAGATGAGTGATGGGGCAATAAAAAAAATAAATGTAAACAATGCCGATATTAATATTCTAAAAAATCACCCTTACATCCGATGGCAAATTGCCAATGCAATTATTAATTATAAAATGCAACATGGAGCTTTCACTCGGCTCGATCAGTTGAAAAATATCCATATCATTACCGATGAAATCTTCAACAAAATGGTTCCTTATTTAGAATTGTGAGTATTATTTTTACTAGTTGACCTTTGCAAATGCC
>JANMZN010000371.1:0-4355 GCA_031383285.1 Segetibacter sp. | reverse complement strand
ATGCAGAATATTTGGCACGGACTGCGTTATAAGGTTTACATGGATATCAATTTACCAATGGATGAAAGGAATAAAAGCATAGGTGAAACTTTCAACTTTGGCGTTGACATAAGAAACTATTACCCCATCTATCGCAATTTCATTTGGGCGGTTCGGGCCGCTGCTGACTTTAGTTGGGGCAAACAAAAATTAATTTACTATTTAGGTGGTGTTGATGGATGGTTTAATCCGAAATTTAACGGACAAAATCAACCTGATCCTGATCAGTCCTATGCATTTCAAACGTTGGCCGTTAATCTTAGAGGATTTAATCAAAATGTTGCCAACGGTAACAACGCTTTTGTATTCAATAGTGAATTGCGTTTACCTGTGTTCTCCACCTTATTAAATAAACCAATCAACAACGCATTTATTCGCAATTTTCAGATTGTTCAGTTCATAGATTTAGGAACAGCATGGAATGGGAAATATGATAATTTTCAAAGACCTACAACAATCTATTACGATAGCCAAAATGGCACCAATCCTGTCAGTTTCAAAACTAAGGCAGGCGGAATAGGTCCTTTTGCGGGTGGATATGGTTTTGGCGTAAGAAGCACATTACTTGGATACTTTCTAAAGTTTGATACAGGATGGCAAATGAACGGCGTATTTAAAGGAAAGCCTATTTATTATTTCGCAATGGGCCTCGATTTTTAATTGAACAAATTGAAGAGTCAACAATTTCCGAATCTATCTTTTGATTTATTACTAAAATCATTCCATTTGATTTTAGGAGGCAGGTATTTACAAAAAATAAATGCTAATGCTTAGTTCAGGCTACATGAAAGGATTGGTTTATAAATCTACAGGCAGTTGGTACGTATTAAAAGATGAGCAACTCAATGTATATAAAGCCCGGATAAAAGGGGTACTAAAACTAGATGATATTACTTCTACAAATCCAATAGCTGTAGGTGATGAGGTAGTATTTGAAATGGAAAATGAGAAAGAACAAACAGTTACAATTACTGAAATTTGCGACAGAAAAAATTACATTGCCAGAACTTCTCCGCACAATAAAAAGCAGCACCATATAGTAGCATCGAATCTTGATCAGGCTATTCTATTTGCTACCTTAAAAGAACCCAAAACCTCGCAAGGTTTTATTGATCGATTTATTGTGGCTGCTGAAGCTTATCATGTACCCCCGGTGATTGTTTTTAATAAAGCGGATGTTTACAGGCAAAAAGAGTTGGACAGGTTTGATGCGCTAAAAGATATGTATGAAGCCATTGGCTACAAGGTGGTATTAACCAGCATAGTTGATCTTACTGGAATAGAAGAAATAAAAACACTATTATTAAATAAAACAACACTCCTGAGCGGACATAGCGGAGTGGGCAAATCTTCGTTGATTAATAATATATTTCCAGGATTGTCATTGCGTACAAAGGCGGTAAGTGGATGGAGTGGAAAAGGGATGCATACCACCACCTTTGCAGAAATGTTTGACCTGCCATTTGGTGGAAAGGTTATTGATACACCTGGTGTAAGAGAATTTGGCTTGATTGATATTGAAAAGCATGAATTGTCACACTACTTTCCAGAAATGAGGCGATTAATAAACGACTGTCAGTTTAATAATTGTATGCACATCAATGAACCCGATTGTGCTGTAAAAGATGCCATTAATGAGGGCACCATTCATGTGGACAGATACGTAAGTTACTTATCTATACTAGATACAATAGAAGAACAAAATTATTAGTAAATTTTCTTTTCTATTATTGTTGCGAGCTCCGCAACTGCATCATTGTCTTTGCTACTATGATTGCATAAGGATACCCCGTTATAAATATTATAGTGAAGATTGAGCGGCTTGCCTTTATAATTAAAAAACCAATCTATGGTATCGCTGTTGTCCTCCTTTGTGGTGAACTTTACTTTAAATTCCTGAACCAACATGTTGGCAATGCTCAAAAATTTTCTCATTCCGCAGTTGTCATCTATCACTGCTTCTATGCCTCCAAAGGCATTTGTTAAACGGTAACTCATAGTATGGATATTTAAGATTAGAACATTTTAGTTCCCCCTTTAAACTTGCCTGCTTTCTTGACTAGCTTTTGGGTTTTTTTATCATCCCCCATTAGCCTTTCAGCTCCAACATTTCTACCATTGCTCGGGCATCCTTTTCCTACTTTGCAGGATACCATGGTGCCAAACATAACAGCAGCAAGAACAATTAGTATATATTTCTTCATAACCTCTATTTAATCCATTTTCTGTAACTGCAATCGCCAGAGGCTTTCTACTTTAGCCAATAAATATTGATTAAAGCCAGATTTGTTAAGCTATAACGAAGGGTTTTCAATATTATTTTCCGCTAATGCATTAATATTTTCAAACCACGATGAATAATGCGTATAATTATTGGCAATCCTATCTATCTCACCGCTAATTTTTTCCTGTGAAATGTCTTTTACTTTTTTTGCCGGTACTCCTGCAAAGATACAACCTTTTTCTACTATTGTTCCTTCTAGCACCACTGCACCGGCAGCTATTATTGAATTACTGTGTATTACACATCTATCCATAACGATGGATCCCATGCCAATCAACACATTATCGTGGATGGTGCAGCCATGTACCAGCGCATTGTGCCCTATTGATACATTGTTGCCAATAGTAGTGGGATGCTTTTGGTAGGTGCAATGTATAACGGCTCCATCCTGCACATTCACCTTGTTTCCCATTTTAATAAAATGAACATCCCCTCTAATCACCGCATTAAACCAAACACTGCACTGAATACCCATTTCCACATCTCCCACTATGGTAGCGTTCGGCGCTACAAAACAGCCATCCCCAAACTTTGGTAACTTGTCGTTAACCGGAAAAATATATGCCATTCAATGTCTCGTATTGTTCGATTAATAATTGACAATGCAAGGTACAACACTTAGAAGGTATTTTATCCAAATTTCCAGAGCGGTTAATATTGTATTTTTGAAGCCATTCTATATTGCTTACAAACCTCACTAAACATGAACACTCGCCAATTGTTTCTCAGCCACATAGCACAAACTTCTCCTGCACCTATTGGGCTGGAGATAGTAAAAGCCGAAGGAATAAAGATGTGGGATGTAAAGGGGAAAGAATACATAGACCTCATTGCAGGGTTTAGTGTGTGCAATATTGGTCACAGCAATCCTGTTGTTATCGAAGCCATTAAAAAGCAGGCAGATGAATACATGCACCTAATAGTATATGGTGAGTTTATAGAAAAGCCCCAGGTAGCTTATGCAAAAATGTTGGTTGATCACTTGCCCTCCACTTTAAATTCGGTTTACTTTACCAACAGCGGAGCAGAAGCTACAGAGGGAGCTATGAAGCTGGCTAAAAGAGTAACTGGCAGGTCTAAGATGATTGCATGCAACAAAGCCTATCATGGCAGCACACAAGGAGCGTTGAGCATTATAGGGGATGAGTATTTTCGCAATGCCTTTCGACCGCTATTGCCAGATATTTATCATATGGACTTTAATAGTCAAGATTTAATAGACGAAATAGATGATCAGACTGCTTGTGTAATTATTGAAACGGTACAGGCCGAGAGTGGCATCAATAAGCCAAACAAGCATTGGTTAAAAGAGCTGAGAGAAAAATGTAATGCCGTATGTGCTTTGCTCATTTTTGATGAAATACAAGCAGGCTTTGGCAGAACAGGAAGTCTATGGGCTTTTGAGCAATATGAAGTAGTTCCGGATGTTTTGCTTTTAGGCAAAGCTTTGGGTGGAGGTATGCCGTTGGGCGCTTTCATAGCTGATTTGGCTATCATGAATACACTCACCAACAACCCGGTACTTGGCCACATTACAACCTTTGGCGGTCATCCTGTAAGCTGTGCAGCCGGGCTTGCAGCAATGAATGTATTGCTCAATACCAAATGGATAGAACAAGTAAAAGAAAAGGAAGCACTTTTTTTGAAAACGCTTATTCATCCTTCTATCAAATCTGTAAGGTCTGCGGGTCTTTGGATGGCTATAGAATTTAATGACTTTGATGCATGTAAAAAAATAATAGACCGGATACTACATGAAGGATTGATTTCTGATTGGTTTTTGTTTGCCCCAAACTGTTTGCGCATAGCTCCTCCTTTGATGATTTCCGAATTGGAAATAAACAAAGTTTGCTCCATCATCCTCGCTGCATTAAATCATTAATAAAAAAATTTGGGGGTTATTAATAATAGAAAGCACTTTGAAATACAAAGTAAATACTATTATTAATAACCCCCAAATTTTTTTATTAATGATTTAATGCAGCGAGGATGATGGAGCAAACTTTGTTTATTTCCAATTCGGAAATCATCA
>JANMZN010000496.1:0-11594 GCA_031383285.1 Segetibacter sp. | reverse complement strand
CCGTCATTGCGAGCGCAGCGAAGCAATCTCTCCAACTCACCTCAAACGCCCCAACCACCCCGTCATTGCGAGCGGAGCGTGGCAATCTCTCCAACTCACCGCAAACGCCTTAACCACCCCGTCATTGCGAGCGCAGCGCGGCAATCTCTCCAACTCACCGCAAACGCCTTAACCACCCCGTCATTAAAATACAAAATGCCATCTGTAGGCATTCAACTCAAGCTAGATGAGATTGCTTCGCTACGCTCGCAATGACGGTGCTTTACAGGCGTCTTGATATTTGTGGCTCGCAATGACTCTGGCTTTAATAACACCTGTTACTCCCCGCAATCTCCGGACAAATTAACAGCCATTTTTTATCCCTTCAAATAAATCATCCCAATTCGGATTTATGCTTTCAATTAATTGAACTTTCTTGGTTCTTGATGCTGCTTTTAGTTGTTTCTCTCTCTCAATAGCCTCTCCAATCTTTTCTAACTGTTCGTAATATACTAATTTATCTAAATTATAGCGTGCTGAAAACGAATTTCGATACTTTTTTTCCTTATGCTGCACTATTCTATTAGTCAAATTGGAAGTCACCCCAACGTACAAAGTGGTATTGTTTTTATTCGTTATTATGTATACGAATCCCGGTTTCATGGCGTTTAATTATTAAATCAATGTGTCTGTCATAAAAGAACTGAAAACATGTTAGTTGCACCGTCATTGCGAGCGCAGCGAAGCAATCTCTCCAACTCACCGCAAACGTCGTACACAGCCCGTCATTAAAATACACAATGCCATCTATACACATTCAACTCAAGCTAGATGAGATTGCTTCGCTACGCTCGCAATGACGGTGCTTTGGAGGCGTGTGTTTAATTCTTTTCGCTTGCAATGACGGTGCTTTGTAGGCGTGTGTTTAATTCATTTCGCTCGCAATGACGGTGCTATTGACTTACGATTTTCAACCCTTCATGCGCCAATTCTATCGTTTCTACCGCCACTTCATTGCCCTCCGAATTCAAATCGGTACCCGAAATTTTGGTAGGCCATGCGTTTTGTAACGTCCAGGTCATTGTGGCATTACCATTTTCGTCCAACAATCGTATGGTTACGGTACGGCGTTGAATGGTATTCATTTTAACCGCACTGTACCAATCGAAAAAGGCATTGTCTTTCACCAAGATGCCTTTTTTAAGGGTGATGTTGCCAAACTTGACCAAGCCCGGCATTTTTTGATTCGAAAAAATGGAACTGTCGCCATGTCGGTATTCGATAATCTGCGCTTCTACATCCAATCCGCTTACTTCTTGAAAGGCAGTATTTTGCATTCCACCACCTAAATCTACCGTGAAGTAGAATTTAGAAACCGGCCATGTACTGTTACTTTGTTTTGCTCCGTCGTCTGGCATAACTGTTTGTTTTTTTTAGTTCGTCTGTTTTTTAATCCTTATGCTTTTTGCATTTGCTGTTGAAAGGTAATCACAATAAATTCAGCCGGATGCGTTACCGCCACTCTAACTTGAATTTTCATGTAACCTTCCAATATATCTTCGGGAGTCATTGTGGTTCCCAACCCCACATCGATAATAAAAGCATCGTTGGGAACAGCACCTGCCAAACCTCCTTGCTTCCAAATGTTGATTAAGAAGTTGGTCATCATGCTCTTAACCAACACCCAGGTATTCGCCGTATTGGACTCAAAAACATAGGCCTGCGCAGCACATTTTAGCGACTGCTCGATCATGATCATGGTTCGCCGCACATTGATGTACCGCCAGTCTAAACTGTTAGCATCGAGTGTACGGGCACCCCACACCAAAATGCCTTGTCCCACAAAGGAGCGAATAGCACAAACGGCCTTCCCTTTAAGAGGGACATTCAAATCTTCCTGTTGCTCATGGGTAATCGCTACGGTTGGCGCCACTACACCTGCCACCGCTACATTCGCGGGCGCTTTCCATACACCCCGTTGTGCATCAACGGCCGTATATATTCCGGCGATGGCACCCGAGGGGGGCAGTAGGTTTTGCTGCTGTAACAGTTGTTCCATCACCAGTTGGTATTCGGGAAGGGTTGCCTTCAACGTAGTGTGAATCGTCTCTGTACTTGCCGTTGCCCCGGCATCAGCAGCGGGATTTCCGCTTACTTCTTTTATATAGCTACTAATGAGCTCCTTTTTTTCAGAGGGCAGCCCTGCGAGTGCTGCTGTGCAAATAGTAGCTAACGTTTCGCGGCCCGCAGCACTGAGATGGGTATAATCAACGGCAACCGCTTTTACAACTGTAGTGTGCAACCACGGGTAATACGCGGCGCCATAACTCAAGTAATCGGAATTTACCCCGTTTCTGAATTGAGTAATGGGGTTGTCGTTCGGATGGTCGAGCCCTTTATCACCTTCATAAATATCTAAGATAGCAACCTTGTCTTGTTGCACGCCACAATGATTGACCATGTACTCTTGTAAACGGTAGCAATCGTCGCGTTCGAACAAAACAGCATCCGGTAGCACCAGTATGGTGGGTGTTGCTTCTTTTTTAAGGGCATCGATGGCGTCGGTAAAGGGCTGCAGACTTGTAAAAGGTACGGCAGCATCGCCATCTGTATACGTTCCGACGGAAATGATATAACAAGGGCCACCTCCATTTTGATAAAATAGTTGTAAGGATCGGTACAGGTTAAATTGCGTGCCTTTTACCAAGCTAAGCGTATACGCTTTGTCTTTTATTTTAAAAACTGCATTTGAATAAGGCGCTACTACAGCACCAACTTCCTGCAGGTCGTAGGTAGCACTACAGTCGCCACCGTACAGCTGCTTCAACTGCTCTAAAGAGGTGATGTAAACAGGTTTGCTTTTCAGGGATTTCCCTTCCAATTCTGACTTTTCGGTATACCCTATAAAAACAGGAACTGCCGTTTCAACCGCCATTACACTATTGGGAAAGGCGCTTTTCTCGTCGATGTAAACCCCTGGTGTTTTTAGGTTGGTGGGTAGTGCCATGTTGTTGTTGTTTTGTGGAATGGTTTGTTGGTGGTATGTAAGTCAAATATAGTATTTTTATTAGAAACCTGACAGGTTTGAAGTACCTAGCTATATGCAAAACGTTCTTAGCACAACCACATCCATTACGAAAGTGTTCATTAGAAGTGCCGTCATTGCGAGCGTAGCGCGGCACCCGAGGCAACACTCTGTCTATAAAAAAGGTCCTCCGATTGACGTTCTCACTTTGCGCTTCTAAATTAAATAAAATTCCGCAAAGTCAGAAGACATTTGCGGAGCTTTTTTATAGATAGCGATACAGCGTCAGGTGTTTTTGAATAGAGTAATGTAACAAAAAGCAAAGGCATACCAAAAATAGGCACGCCTTTGCTAGTAAACCTGTCAGGTTTCTCAACTCCTTACACCGCGCTTCCGGGAAAGCCTGGAGCGTTAGAATCCGGAAATGGGCCGTTGCTTTCTGCCGGGTCTACATGACCCCAGTCCCCTTTTTCATACTCATCCTCATCCTCATTCTCATCCTCATTCTCATCCTCATCCTCACCCTCATCAGGATCATCAGTGTCATGAGCGCTTAAGAGTTTGATACTTTGCCAGTCTTGTTGTGGGTCTTGTTGTACGGTGTTACTTTTTGTAGTTTCCATAAATTGTAGTTTTAGGTTATAAAATTAACCACAGTACAAACAGTAAGTGTTATGAAATTTTTAGAAATTGTTATGGAATTCGTTACCAAATCACCAACAGTAAAAACCATTAATTATACAAGCTTTCATTACAATATTATAAAAGTAATAAATAACTCCAGCATAACTTTGTTACAATATAATTGATAAAACGAAACGTCATGAAAAAGCTATTTTTATCCCTCCTCTTTTTTGCAGGAACTACTATAACCTTTGCTCAGGTAGAAAAACAAGACGACCGTCAGGAAACCGATCAGGAAAAATTGGAGCAAGAAACCCAACCTCCTGCCCAAAATAATTTAGATCTAAATGTACGTATCGACGCAGAACGCGCCAAAAGCGAGAAAGCGGCTAAAGAACTTGCTGAAAAAGAAGCAAAAGAAAAAGCGAAAGAAAATGCGAAACAACCTGCAGTTATTCAAAAACCATTGAAGAAGAAGTAGCTTAGTGTATAAGAGCGTTTCTGAACTGCGCCTTGTTTGCACCGTCATTGCGAGCGCAGCGCGGCAATCTGTTCCACTCACCGCAAACGTCTTAGAATGGCTTGTTGTACAGGAAGCCTTTTGTACATATGCAGCGGAAGATATATAAGATTGCTTCGCTACGCTCGCAATGACGGTGCCTTGTACACACTCCGACTTGGCACTATTGCCCTACGTAGTACCGTCATTGCGAGCGAGGAACGAGCGTAGCTAATCTCATCTCGCTGCCGTTGGATGTGTACAAGAGGCCTTGTGTATTTTAATGAAAGGCTGTATAAGACGTTTGCGGTGGGCTCAACAGATTGCTTCGCTGCGCTCGCAATGACGGTGCTTTGTACACACTCCGACTTGGCACTATTGCCCTACGTAGTACCGTCATTGCGAGCGAGGAACGAGCGAAGCAATCTCATCTCGCTTCCGTTGGATGTGTACAAGAGGCCTTGTGTATTTTAATGAAAGGCTGTATAAGACGTTTGCGGTGGGCTCAACAGATTGCTTCGCTACGCTCGCAATGACGGTGCTTTGAAGGTATTTTGTTAATGGGTTTTTCAAAGTCGGGAGACTTTGCGCAGCGGGAGACTTTGCGTAGCGGGGCTATTTAAACGCTTGACCCCATCTTTTGTCGTGGCAAACCTATTTCATGTTCCTGTGGGTAAGGTGCCCGATGCGTCATACTCACATCTTCACGGATTTGCTGTTGCGTTTGAAAACGCTTTTCATCCGTTGCAGAATACCGTGGATCAGCAATGAATGGCATTTTCTCCATTTTTGATATAGTGATAGTAGGGAAATGATAATCAACCTCAACCTGTCCCAACAACAGATAACATCCTCCACCCTTAAAAGGATACTTTTGCAGGCAATCGGCAAAATGTGCCGTATCGAAAAATTCCCCTTCTGCATCTATCCAAGTTCCGAAATACATATCGCCACGTTTTGTGGGAACGTGCTTGCGTGATATTAAATAGGCCAACATCCTCACTGTTTTTTTATGGTGTTGGGTTAAATCTCGTGCCATAACATCGCCTCTAAATCGTGTCTGCAACAAATTAAAAGGGGTTACTGAGACCGGAAAATCAAGCAGTTCAATTTCATCAAAAGCATCTTCAAATGGGGAACGTTCTAAAACCGGTAATTTATATTCCTTAACAGGTTCCTGAAGTAACATTAGGTTACGGTTCTCAGGTTTGAAATTGATTAAAATCAATCGTGCTAGTATCAGTAATTCATTTTTGGGTTTACCCGTAAAACGGAAAGCACCAATGAAGATGAGTAGTTGTATGCCTTCAATTCCAATGGGAATTCGGTTGATGAAATCTTCGAGGGAAATGTACAGCCCCTTTTCTTCCCGCTCTTTGACCAGTAGTTCTGCCGTTTTCGATTCCAAGCTCTTTAAATGCTGAAACCCTAAATAGATATTCTTTCCGTACACTTTTGTTTGATGATCACTTTTGTTTACACAAGGGTTGTGGATTTTCGCACCGGACATTTTGGCTTCGTGTAGGTAGACTTCGGTGCGATAAAATCCTCCGAAATTATTGATTACCGCAGTCATGAACTCTATGGGATAATAGGTCTTTAAATAGAGACTTTGGTAACTCTCCACAGCATAGGAAGCGGAATGCGCCTTGCAAAAGGAATACCCTGCAAAGGATTCTATTTGGCGGTAAATTTCTTGACTTAACTGTAATGGATGCCCTTGTTTTGCACAGGAAGCAAAGAAGTTGTCTTTTACTTTTTGCAATGCTGCTTTGGAGCGCCCTTTACCACTCATCGCACGACGCAGGATATCCCCATCGGCTGCCGGAAGTCCGCCGTAATGCAAAGCAATCTTGATAACGTCTTCCTGATACACCATAATGCCGTAGGTTTCTCCCAATTGCTCTTTAAAAACATCGTGGAAATAGTCAAACTTATCAGGATAATTATGCCTGAAAATGTATTCTTTCATCATTCCGGATTGTGCCACTCCCGGACGGATAATGGAGGATGCGGCTACCAACACTTTGTAATTGTCACATTTTAATCTTCGGAGCAACCCTCGCATGGCTGGACTTTCGATATAGAAACAACCAATGGTTTTTCCCTGGCTTAATAGCCTGTTGCAGGTTGGTTCGTCTTTGGAAATGGAAGTATCACGGATATCGACTTCGATGCCTTGATTTTCTCTAATCAACTTTACGGTGTCGTCGATGTGACCAATACCGCGCTGGCTAAGAATATCGAATTTATCAAACCCAATATCTTCGGCTACGTGCATGTCAAACTGCACTATAGGAAAGCCCTTTGGTGGCATTTCCAAGCCCGTAAAATTGGTTATTAGTTCTTCTGAAATGATAATACCACAGGAGTGCATGCTTCTTTGATTGGGATATTTTTCGAGCATCATGCCGTATTCTTGTACCATTTTGACCACATCGTTTTTATGATGTTTTGCCATTGGGTTCTTTGCCAGATTATCGAGTTCTTCCTTTGGCAAACCGAATACCTTACCGACTTCGCGGAAAATGGAACGGTATTTAAATTCGACATTGGTGCCACAAAAAGCTACATGATCCCTTCCGTATTTATTAAAAATGTATGCTAAGATAGTATCGCGTTCCCTCCAAGACCAGTCAATATCGAAATCGGGCGGTGTTTTTCGATTGACGTTTAAAAAGCGTTCGAAATACAAGTCGAGTTCCAACGGACAAATGTTGGTGATGTCGAGACAATAGGCAATGATGCTATTAGCACCACTACCCCGCCCTATGTGCAAAAACCCTTTACTAATACTGTACTGCACAATATCCCAAGTAATAAGGAAGTAGCCACTGAACTCCAAATCGTTAATTACTTTCAATTCCTTTTCAACCCTTGCTTTGGCTGCTGCATTGTGGGCACCATAACGGCGAATCATTCCTTCGTAGGCGAGTTTGGTGAGCAACACACTATCATCGTGTTTGTTGGTAGTGTAGTGCTTTTTATTTTTAGGCGTGTTAAAATCGTATTCGAAATTACAAGCTGATAGTATGGTCTGGGTGTTTTGAATGATCTGAGGATAGTCAATAAATCGTTCCATAAGAGTAGCTATTGGAATCATGACTTCAGAAAGCTTGCAATAATCGGTTTCGACTAATTTGGAACCAATAACGTTCAAATCAATAGCTCTTAGGATTTTATGGAGGTTGTACTCTTTTTTGGTGCGATAGGTAACCGATTGCAGTACAACCATTTTATGCATTCTTCTTTTCCAAACATAGTTATACAGTTTGGGTAGCTGGTCAGCGCTAATGCCAATAAATTCATTTTCATTCAGCTCATCAGGGACATTATCTAAAGGATAAATGATACACACATTTTCGAAATTGGGGGCTTGTTCCGGAAGTGGTGTGTTTTCAAAATTATGTTTGGTTATGATGCGGTTCATTTCTGCAATTCCAGTGCTGTTTTTTGCCAGTCCGATGTATAGTTGTTTACTGTTATTTCGGAAGTCAATTCCCACTAGTGGTTTTATGTTTACTGCTGCGCAGGCTTTTATGAAATCGTAGATGCCGGTTATGGTGTTGATGTCGGTTAGTGCTATTGCGGTAAGGCCGTAATTAAGTGCTTGTTCTACTAGTTCGTTTAGTGGGATGGTGCCGTAGCGGAGGGAGTGGTAGGTGTGGCAGTTGAGGTACATATTGTTTTTATTATTGATGTCTTCTTCTTTTGCCTTGACGCAAAAGAAGCAAAAGGTCAAGCCTTAGATTATTCGGCGACCTGCTATTCCTTGAAACCTAAATCAAAAGAACTCGCTAGCGCTCAGACAGCTTTTGATTTTACGGTTTCTGCGAAATGCAGGTGCCCGCCTGCCATAATCTTATGGCGAGAAAAGCGGAATTTATTTGTTTTCACTTCCTCCGCTGCGCTTCGGAAGCTTTCTAAGAACTTTTTTGTTGTTTTAATATGGCGTTGGCGCGGCCGACGGCATCGAAGCCGTAGCGTTTTTTCATTTTGTCTAGTGCTTGGTATAGTGCCATCATTTCTTCGGTGTCCTCGAACATGTTGATTTGGTAGGTGCCTCGGACTAGACCCGTAAATGATACCCCAACCAGCCGTATGCGCATGCGGCGGTTGTAGAGCTTGTTGAATAATTCTAATGCCAACTTCCCGAGGAGGTGATCGCAAGAGGTATAGGCTACTTTTCTTTGTAGGCTCTCGGTGTCGAAATTGGCATATCGAATTTTTATGACTACTGTAGCTACCAGCCATTGCTCTGACCTTGCCTGATAACAGAGTTTTTCAATCATTCCTAATAGCAATGATTCTATTTTTTTGATGTCGATGGTGTCTTGCAGGTAGGTGTGTTCGGTGGAGAGTGATTTTCTTTCGGTATAGGGTTCGACCGGGTTATTGTCAATGCCATTGGCTTTTTTCCATAGCTCCAAACCGTTTTTCCCTATCATACTTTGCAGTACCTCAGCCGGGGTTTCGGATAACTTTTCGATGTTGCGGATTCCGAGTCGGGAAAGGAGGTTGAACGTCACCTCTCCTACCATCGGGATTTTACGAATGGACAATGGATTTAAAAATGGCTTGACCCTATTTTGTGGAATTTCGAGATTGCCTTTTGGCTTTCCTTCTCCGGTAGCGATTTTGGAAACGGTTTTGTTTACCGACAAGGCAAAACTTATGGGTAGTCCGGTTTCTTTGGTAATGGTTTGTATCAATTCATTGGTCCATTTGTAACAACCGTAAAATTTGTCCATGCCGGTAATGTCGAGATAAAATTCATCGATACTTGCCTTTTCAACCAGTGGGGCATTCTCTTCGATTATCTGGGTTACTTCATGGGACTTTTTGGAAAACAATTCCATGTCGCCTTTTACAATTTTAGCCTGCGGACAAAGTTGCATGGCCATACGTATCGGCATGGCTGAACGCACGCCAAAATACCTGGCTTCATAAGAACAGGAGGCTACCACTCCCCTTTCGCCACCGCCTACTATAAGCGGAATCCCGTTTAATTGCGGGTTCTCTAATCGTACGCAAGAAACGAAAAAGGTGTCTAAATCCATGTGTACGATAGCGCGTGACATACTGTTCTTAAATTTTAGGGTTGCATTATTTTTTACAAAATTAGAATCATATTCCCAAAAATTAGTATATTTGTTGGGAATTATATTCCCATTAACACATGTCAATATTTTCCGATAATCTCAGATACCTGCGTGTCAAAAATAATTTGTCACAACAGAACATTGCGGATGCCTTGAAGATTCCGCGTGACCGTTACTCAAAATATGAAGGAACAACCGATCCGCCTTTGGACTGTCTGCAAAAGATTTCCCGCTATTATCATGTCAGTATTGATTTGTTGCTGTCTTTTGATATTCGACGCGTTCCGTATGAGAATTTAATTCAATTGGAAGAAAATCGAATATTACTGCCTATAACCGTTGATAGTGATGGGGAAAACAGAATTGAGATTGTAGGTGCCAAAGCACAGGCAGGGTACTTAACTGGCTATGGCGATCCTGAATTTATAGAAAGCTTGCAACGGATTTCGTTACCGTTTCTGACCCATGGAAAATACCGTGCGTTTCCGGTGACTGGTGATTCGATGCCACCCCATAAGGAAGGCTCGTTTGTAGTGGGAGAATATGTAGAACGAACTAGTGATATCGTGGATGGAAAAACCTATATTCTCATCACGAAAAATAACGGCATGTCGTACAAAAGGTTGTATAAGAAAGGTAAAAATGGGGTGATGGCACACTCAGACAATTCTATTTATGAGCCTTATGAGGTGTTGTTTTCTACTGTTGTAGAAATTTGGCGTTATGCCTGTAGTATCGCCACACAGGAATTTGAACAGGATGATTTAGGGGTACTCAGTGTTAAGGATATATTGCAGGGCCTACGACATGATTTTTCGGCGTTGAAAACAGAATTTAATCAAAGAAAGTCCAATTAAAAGCCAATCAATGGCGGATTGTAATTGGGGTAAGCAAAATCCATTACGTCATTTTTAGCGTCAAGCCATGCTTTTTCGTCTTCTCTTTTGATATGGATGGGCATACGCTGGTCGCCTTCGGCATCTTTTCTATTGTGCACGTATTGCATCAAGTCATTGGCTTCGGTGGTCACAATGCTGTAGGTATTCCAAAGTGCGCCATTGTTATCCTGCCAACTGTTGTAGATACCCGCTAAATAAAAGAGGTCCTCTACCGTGGAATGTATCTCGTATTTTGTTTTCGATTTCCCCGCCGGGTCATTCCAATGCCAATCAAAATAAGCCGATACGATCACCAAACAACGTTGGTTTAGGGATGGCGCAAAAGCCACTTTATCGGCTAAGGTTTCGACACGCGCATTCAAAGCACTTTTTCTAAAAGCTGCATCACGGTTGGTTGGGAGTAAGCCCCAGCTAAAGTTGGTGGTGATGATAGCGGGTTTACTATCGAGTACAATGGGAAGATTGGGATAACTAAACCCATTGATGAAATCGGATACTAAAACGTTATCCTGGTTGTCGATAGCACGGTTGTAGTAATCGGTAAGTTCGTTTGCTGTTTTGCCTTGTTGGGTGTAGTAGCACATGGTTTTTTTAGGTAAAAATAGTAAATTGTTGGGAGTTGTTGGGTTATGGGTTGCGCAGGGATTACTTTGGCAGTGCGATTCGTTCGGGTGCAAATCCGAGCTATCGGGCTTAACAGTAATTATTTTACCATTTACTGTTCTCAATACTAGTAGAAGTGTTGCCTCCTTTTATAGCCTTTTCAATTGCATCAAGAGAATTCATTGCGCATTTATAAGAATTGTAAAACGCCTTTGCCATCATATTATTTTGTAATGCATTGGAATTAATAGGATACTCTTTTTGAACTCTATTCATAACAGTTGATAATATTATGTCTCCATCCATCTTTGTTTTTTCATAATCTGTTAGTGTCAATATAATTCTTGCTTTACCTTCCCTTACATCGACTCGTACTATATGCCAGGTATTGATGTATGTTGGAAAAATTGAATTTCGAGGCTGAACATTCTTATAAAATCCTTTTCCAACTATGAGTCCGCTTTCTTTATCTTGATTTTGAATAGTCGAATTACCATTCCCATAGTTATAAATAAAATAATTTAGAGCACGATTATATATTTCGTTTTTATCTATGCCTGAGACTTCCACAATTTTAAGAAAGGTCACATTGCCGTTATCATCAAGTTGCCATTTTCCACTAATTTCAGAAAGCATTTTTTTTGCTGATTGTGAATAGGAAGAAGTGAAAAATGCTAGCATTAGAATTATTAAAACTACCTTATTTGTCTTCATAAAATTGTTTTTTGTCTTTTCCTGAAATAGGTTGACGTTTTTTTGTTAATATTATATTTCAAAAATAGCGATTTTATTTTTCTTATAAGATTTATATTTATGTATTTGATTAATGTGCGCAAATTCTGGTGTTTTCAACTCTAAAGAGT
>JANMZN010000462.1:0-32102 GCA_031383285.1 Segetibacter sp. | reverse complement strand
GTACTACAAATGAAAATCGGTCCAATCAGTGAGATGGAGGAATTTTATTCGTACCACCCTACGGAATATGACCTTCTAAAAACTACCTCTATTTCCAAAATTTAACAATTGAGCGGGCTTTTGCTGCAATGTGGGTTAATTCAAAAAACATTCTTCATTCTATTGCATAAAAAAATCCCCGGCATTCACCGGGGATTTTACTTTTCTATATTTTCTTAATTATTCTTCTTCGTCGTAGTTCATTGCTTCACGTGCAGAAGATAGTAAATCATATTCTTCTTTACTTCCTACTATCATGTTTTCAAATTCACGTAAGCCTGTTCCTGCAGGTATTGCATGACCAGTAATTACGTTCTCTTTCAAACCTAGCATATCATCTGTTTTGCCCATGATGGCAGCAGAACTTAACACTTTTGTAGTTTCCTGGAACGAAGCAGCAGAAATCCAGCTTTGAACACCCAATGAAGCTTTTGTAATACCTAGCAACAATGGAGATGAAGTAGCAGACGATGCATCGCGGAATTCTACCAATTTACGGTCGCTTCTGCGAAGGATAGAATTTTCTTCTCTTACTTCACGGATGCTTACAATCTGACCAGCTTTTAGTTTAGTGCTTTCTCCTGCTTCTACCACAACCTTTTTATCAAAGATGTAGTCGTTCTCGTCATTGAATTCAATCCTGTCAACTGTATCTCCTTCAAGGAAACGTGTATCACCCGGATCTTGTATTTCTACCTTCTTCATCATTTGACGAACAATGGTTTCAATATGCTTATCATTGATTCGTACACCTTGGAGACGATATACTTCTTGTATCTCATTTACCACGTACTCTTGAACAGCAAAAGGACCTTTAATAGCAAGTATATCAGCAGGAGCAATAGAACCATCGGAAAGTGCAACACCAGCCTTTACAAAATCACCGTCCTGTGCAAGGATTTGGCGTGTGAGTGGAACAAGGTATTTTTTCACAACTCCATCTCTAGCCTCTACCACTATTTCCCTATTACCACGTTTGATATTACCAAAGGTTACCACACCATCAATTTCTGAAACTACAGCAGGATTACTTGGGTTACGTGCTTCAAACAGTTCTGTTACTCTTGGAAGACCTCCCGTTATATCCCTTAATTTACCTAACACCCTAGGGATTTTCACAAGCACCTGTCCAGGTTTTACATCCTCTCCATCTTCAGTTACCAAATGGCTACCAACCGGAAGGTTATATGTCTTGGTATCTTTCACTCCCTCAATAATCAATGAAGGAATTTTAGTCTTGTCTTTGGTTTCTATTACCACTTTCTCCCTGTGACCGGTTTGCTCATCCGCAACTTCACGGAAGGTGAAACCATCTAGAATGTTTTCATATTTTAAAGCACCTGCTATTTCTGCAACTATTACATTGTTAAATGGATCCCATGAGCAGATAACATCACCTTTTACAACCTTCTGGCCATCTTTCACTTGTAAAGTAGCACCATATGGAACGTTATTCGTGATCAATAAACGATCATTTTTCACGTCCATGATACGTACTTCTCCTGTACGACCAATAACAATCTTTATTTTATTTCCTTCATTGTTAAACGCATCTACCGTACGTAATCCATCAAATTGAATGGTACCATCAAACTTTGCGTTCAATGTGCTCTCAACAGATGCAGATCCAGCCACACCACCCACGTGGAAAGTACGTAGGGTAAGCTGTGTTCCTGGTTCACCAATTGATTGTGCTGCAATGATTCCTACAGCATCACCTCGTTGAGCTGTATAACCGGTTGCAAGGTTTTTACCATAGCAACGTACACAAACACCTCTTTTTGCCTCACAAGTCAATACGGACCTGATTTCAACCACCTCAATCCCAGCTTCTTCTATAGCCTTTGCTATGTCATCGCTTATTTCCTTTCCACCTTCTACCAATATTTCATCAGTTAGCGGATCAAGTACATTGTGAAGGGAAACACGACCCAAAATCCTGTCGAACAATGGTTCAATAATATCTTCGTTGTCTTTCAATGCACTTGTAGCAATACCTCTGAGCGTTCCGCAATCTTCTTCTATGATAACAACATCCTGAGATACATCCACCAAACGACGAGTTAGGTATCCCGCATCAGCCGTTTTTAGTGCCGTATCCGCTAGACCTTTTCGGGCACCGTGTGTAGAGATGAAGTAATCCAATACATTTAACCCACCTTTGAAGTTGGAAAGGATTGGATTTTCAATGATCTCGTTTCCACTGCTACCACTCTTTCTAGGTTTAGCCATCAGACCCCTTATTCCTGCTAACTGTTTTACCTGTTGCTTACTTCCACGAGCTCCTGAGTCTAGCATCATGTAAACAGAGTTGAAGCCCTGCTTATCATTTGCCATTTCATGAATCAACGTTTCAGTAATACGGGTATCCACACGAGACCATATGTCAATGATACCATTGTATCGCTCATTGTTGGTAATAAGCCCCATGTTGTAGTTGTCCCAAACTTCATCTACCTCACCTTTAGCATTCTGAAGCAACTGCTCCTTAATATCCGGAATGATAAGATCATTAATGTTGAAGGACAATCCACCTTTGAATGCCATACGGAAACCTAGTGTCTTAATATCATCAAGAAACTTGGCTGTCTTTTGAACGTTGGTAATCTTTATAATGTCACCAATGATTTCTCGAAGACTTTTCTTGGTTAACAATGCATTGATATAACCAACTTCTTTTGGTACAAATTGGTTAAACAATACACGACCAACTGTAGTATCTATTAATTTAGTTGATAGCTCACCTTTGATACGAACCGTTGTTCTTACCTTAATGTGCGCATGAAGTTCAACTTGTTTTTCATTATAAGCAATGGTTACTTCCTCCATAGAGTAGAAAGCTTTTCCTTCGCCTTTCACTTTTACTTCATCTGTACTCTTTCTTCCCTTAGTAATGTAATACAATCCCAATACCATGTCCTGAGAGGGAAGGGTAATTGGCGTACCATTTTGTGGGTTTAGAATGTTGTGAGATGACAACATCAACAATTGGGCTTCCAGGATGGCCGCATGGCTCAAAGGTACGTGTACCGCCATTTGGTCACCATCAAAGTCAGCGTTGAATGATGTGGTTACAAGTGGGTGTAATTGGATCGCTTTTCCTTCAATCAATCTAGGTTGAAAAGCTTGAATTGACAAACGGTGAAGGGTAGGAGCCCTGTTCAACATGATAGGATGCCCTTTCAATATATTTTCTAAGATATCCCAAATAACGGCTTCTTTCTTATCAACCAATTTCTTAGCCGATTTCACCGTTTTTACGATTCCTCTTTCTATTAGTTTGCGAATAATAAATGGTTTGAAAAGCTCCGCAGCCATATCTTTTGGAAGACCGCATTCATGCATTTTCATCTCGGGACCTACAACGATTACCGAACGACCAGAATAGTCAACACGCTTACCCAATAGGTTCTGACGGAAACGACCCTGCTTTCCTTTTAAAACATCTGAAAGTGATTTTAATGCACGTCCACCTTCAGCTTTTACAGCGTTTGATTTTCTTGAGTTGTCAAATAAGCTATCAATAGCTTCTTGCAACATCCTTTTTTCATTGCGTAAAATTACCTCAGGTGCTTTGATCTCTAATAAGCGCTTCAAACGATTATTACGAATGATAACTCGACGATAAAGGTCATTTAAATCAGAGGAAGCAAATCTGCCGCCATCCAAAGGAACCAATGGACGCAGCTCTGGTGGTATTACAGGAATGTACTGCATCACCATCCATTCAGGACGGTTTACAATGCGAGTATTTGCGTCACGGAAACTTTCTACTACACTCAAACGCTTCAAAGCATCAGCTTTGCGCTGCTGCGAAGTTTCGTTTGCCGCAGCATTACGAAGATCAAATGATAATTGGTCAAGATCAATTCTACCCAATAGGTCATGAACTGCTTCAGCACCCATTTTGGCTATGAATTTATTTGGATCTTCATCAGACAACATTTGATTGTCTCTTGGCAAAGCATCCAATATGTCTAGGTACTCTTCTTCTGTCAAAAGATCACCAAAGTTTTGTCCTTTGTCAGCACGAATACCAGATTGAATTACAACGAATCGCTCATAGTAAACAATGGTTTCTAATTTCTTAGAACTCATACCAAGCAAATAGCCAATCTTATTTGGAAGAGATTTGAAATACCAGATATGTACAACAGGTACAACTAGTTTGATGTGCCCCATTCTCTCACGACGTACTTTCTTCTCTGTTACTTCTACACCACAACGGTCGCAAACGATGCCTTTGTATCGGATACGCTTATATTTTCCACATGCACATTCATAATCCTTAACCGGACCAAAAATTCTTTCGCAGAACAAGCCATCTCTTTCTGGCTTATAGGTACGATAGTTAATGGTTTCAGGCTTTAAAACCTCTCCGAAGCTCTTTTCAAGAATGCTGTCGGGAGATGCCAGACCAATAGTAATCTTTGAAAACGTTGGCCTAGGGCGATTATCTCTTTTATTCATTGCCATATATCGTAATTACGATTTTTTATTTTTCATTACCAGCCTTAGTTCATGCTTCAACATCGTTGTGTCACTCACTTAAGCTATTTTTTTTCTATTCATCTCAATCAATCAAAAGTCAAAGGTGAAACGCAAAAAGGAGTTTATTCTTTTCACGTTTCACCTGAAACGATTATAATTATTAGCTTTCGAACCTTAGATCAAGCCCCAATCCTCTTAATTCATGTACCAATACATTGAATGATTCTGGTATACCTGCTCTAGGAATGTTTTCACCTTTTACAATTGCTTCGTAAGTCTTAGCACGTCCGATGATATCATCAGATTTTAGTGTTAACAATTCCTGTAAAATGTTGGATGCACCATAAGCTTCAAGTGCCCAAACCTCCATTTCACCAAAACGCTGACCACCAAATTGTGCTTTACCACCAAGCGGTTGTTGTGTAATCAAACTGTACGGTCCGATAGAACGGGCATGCATTTTGTCATCAACCATGTGGTGAAGCTTAATAATATAAATGATACCTACTGTTGTTTTTTGCTCGAAGCGTTCGCCTGTTTCTCCATCGTACAAATAAGTATGACCGAATGTAGGAAGACCAGCTTTCTCTATGTTGTCAGCTATTTCTGCAACGGTTGCACCATCAAAAATCGGTGTCGCAAAACGTACTCCTAATTTTTCTCCGGCCCAGCCAAGTACAGTTTCATAAATCTGTCCCAAGTTCATACGACTAGGTACACCCAATGGATTTAGAACAATATCAACAGGTGTTCCATCTTCCAAGAATGGCATGTCCTCAGCACGAACTATTTTAGCAACGATACCTTTGTTTCCGTGACGACCCGCCATTTTATCACCTACTTTAAGCTTACGCTTAACCGCCATATAAACCTTTGCAAGTTTTAATACTCCAGCAGGCAATTCATCACCTATCGAAATGTTGAATTTCTCTCTCTTATAGCGACCTAATTCTTCGTTGTATTTTATGTTGTAATTGTGCAACAATGTATTGATCTGATCATCAGTTTTCTCTTCACCTGTCCATCCTAACGGATTAATATTCTGGTAGTCTAATTGAGACAAGTTCTTTTGATTGAACTTCGAACCTTTACCTATCAATACTTCACCAAAGTTGTTTTCAACTCCTTGAGATGGTCTGTCTTTTACCAAAGTCTGGAGTTTCTCGAGCAATACTTCCATGATATCAGCCACGTTCTTTTCATGAACTTTCTCTATTTTTTCAAGAACAGCCTTTTCCCTTACCTTGGTATTTTTGTCCTTTTTAGCTCTTTGGAATAATTTCTTGTCTATAACAACACCTTCTGTTCCAGATGAAGCTTTCAATGATGCATCCTTAGCATCTCCAGCTTTGTCTCCAAAGATTGCCCTCAATAATTTTTCTTCTGGTGTTGGATCACTTTCACCTTTTGGCGTTATTTTACCAATGATGATATCACCTTCCTTGATCTGAGCACCAATTCGGATAATTCCATATTCGTCAAGATCTTTGGTAGCTTCTTCAGATACGTTAGGAATGTCTGGCGTAAGTTCTTCTTCTCCTAATTTGGTATCGCGTACTTCCAATTCGAATTCTTCAATATGAACAGAGGTAAACCAATCTTCCCGAACTACTTTTTCATTGATAACGATCGCATCCTCAAAGTTGTAACCTTTCCAAGGCATAAATGCCACTTTAAGGTTTCTTCCTAATGCTAATTCGCCATCTTTTGTCGCATATCCTTCTGTAAGAAAATCGCCTTCTTTTACAACTTGACCTTTCTTGACAGCCGGACGCAAATTGATACAAGTAGCTTGGTTCGTTTTAATGAATTTAGTCAGCTTGTAAACAATCATATCCTCTTCAAAACTTACCAATTTTTGTAGGGAGTTTCTATTATATCGAACATGAATTTCTTTTGCATCAACAAACTCTACAACACCATCACCTTCAGCATGAATTTGAATTCTAGCATCACGTGCTGCCTTTCCTTCAAGACCTGTACCTACAATTGGCACTTCAGGACGGATAAGTGGTACAGCCTGACGTTGCATGTTAGATCCCATCAATGCACGGTTGGCATCATCATGCTCCAAAAATGGAATAAGAGAAGCACTCAAGCCAACGATTTGGTTAGGAGCAACGTCCATGAATTCAACATCGTGTCTATCAAGGATTGGGAAGTCACCGGTCTGGCGACTAACCACTTTTTGATCAGCAAATTCGCTCTTATCATTCAAAGGAGAACTTGCCTGAGCAATTTTCTTAAGATCTTCTTCTTCTGCACTTAAGAAAGTCAGGTTTTTCATGTCAACTTTACCATCAGTTACCTTATGGTAAGGAGTTTCTATAAAGCCCATATCATTAATCTTTGCGTGAACGCAAAGCGTAGATATCAAACCAATGTTTGGTCCTTCTGGGGTTTCAATCGTACACAAACGACCATAATGGCTATAGTGTACGTCACGCACCTCAAAACCTGCTCTTTCACGACTTAAACCGCCGGGCCCAAGCGCTGAAATACGTCGTTTGTGCGTAATCTCAGAAAGGGGATTGGTTTGGTCAAGAAATTGGGATAATTGAGATGTACCAAAGAATGAGTTAATAACAGATGATAATGTTCTGGCATTAATCAGGTCCACAGGTGTAAATACTTCATTGTCACGTACGTTCATTCTTTCACGAATGGTACGTGCCATCCGGGCAAGTCCAACACCAAACTGAGCATACAATTGCTCACCAACAGTACGTACACGACGATTGCTTAAGTGATCAATGTCATCAATCTCGGCCTTGCTATTGGTTAGACGAACAAGGTATTTAATGATCTCGATAATGTCTTCCTTCGTCAATACTTTCTTCTCAATAGGGAAGGTTAAGCTTAACTTCCGATTGATCTTATAACGACCAACTTCGCCTAAGTCATAACGTTTGTCGGAGAAGAATAATTTATCAATGATACCGCGTGCAGTTTCATTATCCGGCGCATCAGCACCTCTCAATTGGCGATAAATGTGCTGTACAGCCTCTAATTCACTGTTTGATGTATCTTTATTTAGTGTATTGTAAATGATAGCATAATCTCCACTCACTTCTTCTTTCTGAATGAAAAGGCTTTTAACCTCCATGTCATTGATGGTATCAATTCCAGCTTCATCAAGAACGGTGTCACGCTCCATTACTACTTCGTTTCTTTCAATAGAAACTACCTCTCCTGTATCCTCATCAACGAAATCTTCTACCCATGTACGAAGTACACGAGCAGCTAATTTTTTGCCTAAATAATTGGTAAGGGTCTTTTTATCAGCTTTTACTTCGTCAGCCATACCGAACAATTCCAGTATGTCTTTATCGGTTTCAAAACCTATTGACCTTAACAGCGTAGTAACAGGGAATTTTTTCTTACGATCTATGTAAGCATACATTACATTATTAATGTCTGTAGCAAATTCCATCCACGCACCTTTGAAAGGAATTACTCTGGCAGAGTAAATCTTTGTTCCGTTGGGGTGAACAGATTGACCAAAGAAAACGCCTGGAGAACGGTGAAGCTGGCTAACTACTACACGCTCTGCTCCGTTAACTACAAAAGTACCTCTTGGTGTCATGTAGGGAATGTTTCCTAGAAACACATCCTGTACTATGGTTTGGAAATCCACGTGCTCTTCATCATTACAGCTAAGACGAAGCTTGGCTTTTAACGGAACAGCATACGTTAATCCCCTTTCCATACACTCATCAATAGAGTACCTTGGCGGATCAATGAAATAATCCAGGAATTCCAACACAAAGATGTTACGAGTGTCTGTAATCGGAAAATTTTCCTTAAACACACGAAACAAACCCTCAACGTTACGTTTATCGGGGGTAGTCTCAAGCTGAAAAAAGTCTTGGAAAGATTGTAACTGAATGTCGAGTAGGTCAGGCGTTTCAGATAAGTTCTTGATTTTACCGAAACTGATCCTGTTCTGAACTTTTGTAGAAGACATATTTTTATTTACCGGTTTATCAAAACATTGGGAACCAACACTGAAAACAGTATTACTGTAATCAGGCAGTTACGGATTAATGGCCATATCCATAAGTGCTATTGCTAATTTGCCCAAAATTAAAAAGGAATGCAAAAGTAAGGTTTGAAGAGCAGATAGAAAAAACAATTTTTATACCAAGTATGTTAATAGAAACAAAATAAATAGTTTTTTCTTTCAATTTTTTAGATTATTCAAAAAAAATCCATTTTAATTAAATGTAATCATAATGTGACATTTCAAGTTTTATATAATTTGAAACTGAATTAATTTCACTATTTGAGTTCTGGAAAGTAAAATTTTCATTGATTAATCTTCTTTTTTGGGCATTACTGCTTTGGGAGGTTCTTGCGTTTCTTCTTCTTCTTTTTTCTTTTTCTTTCTGAATAGCCCAAGAAAGCCACCTCTTTTTTCTTCCTTAACCTCTTTTTTTTCTTCAGTCTTTGGAACAACGGCTTCTACTATCGGTTTTTCTGTAGAGGGTGCACCGGGCTTTATTTTTTCTGCTGACAGTTCGCTCTCGGCTTTGATATCAACAGGCGCCATATCGGGAATTATATAATCATCTGAACTACCATTTCCCATATCTTCTCCTTCTGCCGGCGCTTCGTCAGGGTTAATTGTATTAAGGTAATCGAATATTTCATCATTACTCATACTTTCGGGCTTTGAAAATTTAGCTGCACGGTCAAGACCTAAGGTTCCGTCTGCAAGTGCTTTGTCAAAGAAGTATGCCCATATAGGCAAAGCTGCAGATGCACCTTCTCCTACATGCCCGCTAAACCTGATAAAACGATCATCGCAACCAACCCATGCACCGCCTAGCAGTTGTGGGGTATAACCCATAAACCATGCATCACTGTTATCATTGGTGGTTCCAGTTTTTCCAGCTATCTCATTGGTTAATCCATAGCTCGCCATTCTTTGCCCGGTTCCACGTTGGATTACTCCCATCATCATTAGCGCAACCGAATAAGCACTTACTTCACTAATCACTTCTTTGCGCACAGCAGGTAAAAAGTTTTCTAATACATTGCCATTTTTGTCTTCTATGCGTGCAATCATTAATGGTTTGGCTGTAAACCCTCTTCCAGGAAACATACTATAACCCTGCATCATTTCAAATAAACTGAGTTCTACTGCACCTAATGCAATGGAAGGGTAAGGGTCTATTTTGGAACTGAAACTACACTTTTTGAGAAATTCTGCAAAACGGTTAGCTGCGTCATTTCCGCTGCTTCCCAATTGTTTTAAAATGTATGCTGAAGCACAATTTCTTGACCAGGCCAAAGCACTTGCCATTGGCATGGACCTACCGGTACATGTTGAACTCGTATTAGGGACCATGCCCAACCCCCCAAAATTCTGTTGCACATCCTGAACAATAGTATTGGGTGTAAATCCGGCTTCTTCTATTGCCATACTGTATAGTAATGGCTTAATTGTACTACCGACTTGCCGTTTTGTATTCACATTTACGTGATCGTACTTAAAGGTTTTAAAGTCAATACCACCCACCCATGCTTTTATTTCGCCGCTAATAGGATCCATCGCCATAAACCCAGCCTGTAACATCTGTCTATGGTATTTGATACTATCCATTGGAGTCATGATCGTATCAGTTGCTCGTTTGCTATTCCATGCGAATATTCGCATGGGAACCCTTTTATAAAACGACTTTTTAATTTCTGCTTCATCAATGCCATCTCGCTTTTGGTTTTTCCATCGGTCGCTGTTTTTCATGGCAGTTTGCAATATCTCTTCCCTTCCTTTCCAAACTGAACCAGATTTTATTCCACTTTGAGCGTTTAGAATCTTCTGCATATAATTAATATGCTTTCCTACAGCTTCTTCAGCGTACACTTGCATTCTGGGATTGATCGTAGTGTATATTTTTATTCCATCTCTATATAAGTCATAATTTTCACCATTTGATTTGGAATGTTCTTTACACCATTTTTTCATTTCCTGACCTAGTACCATTCTGAAATATGGAGCCAATCCAGCATTCTCGTCCAGTTTTTTATAATTAAGTGCTATTGGCTTAAGTTTTAATTCTTTAGCTTGTGGCTCCGTCAAATAACCATTAGTTTCCATTCTATCTAACACAAGATTTCTTCTATCCAGAGCCATTTTTGGGTTTCTGCGCGGATTATAAATGGTAGGGCCATTTACCATGCCAACCAATACGGCAGCTTCTTCAATATTGATAACGTCTGCCTCTTTTTGGAAAAAGGTTTTCGATGCATTTTTAATACCATATACATTATCACTAAATGGAACTGTGTTGAGGTATAAAGCGATGATTTCATTTTTTGTAAAATTCCTTTCTAACTTAATGGCAATAATCCACTCTTTCATTTTCTGAATTATTCTGGTAAGCGGATTCCTAGCTCTGTCCCCATTGAAAAGGTTGAAAGCGAGTTGTTGCGTAAGTGTGCTTGCTCCTCCATCCTTTCCCAAATGAATAATAGCTCTTGCTAAACCCCTTCCATCGATACCACTATGATTGTAAAATCTTTCATCTTCTGTTGATATAAGTGCATTTACAATATGTTTGCTGATGTCTTTTGCATCTACATTGGATCTATCTTCAAGATAGTACTTACCCATCACTGTACCGTCATCTGCTATTACTTCACTTGCCAATGATGCACTTGGATTTTCAAGGTCCTGAATGGAAGGCATCTTGCCAAAGAGTCCCCAATTTGCCAGTAACAAAAGCAACAAAAATGACCCAATACCAACAAGGACTACACGCCAAAAAAAAGTGACTGATTTATTTGTCTCCTGTTTCTTAGTTTTCATATACTAGTAATAAATATTATTTTAATTTAGAGCGAACAATTGGTAAAGCTATACAACAAGTAACATAGTCATTAACTATAATTTTCCAGGAACTGCTAATTGAAGCAATTGCTTGTAAGCATCCATATCTTTGTCTTGTTTTAATGTTTCAAGATTATCATCATTGATGATCATGTAAGTATACTTGTCTGCGGATAGCCAAGGTAAAATTCTACTTGGCGTGAATGGTCTTATTTTATTTATGTATTCAATTGCCGCATTTGCATCGGGGAATGGGCCTTGAAGTATTAGATTATACCTATCATCCAACTTTTCACTTGTGATGTTTATTTGTTGACCATAAAACTTTTCTTTGTTGTAGCGGTTAAAAGCATTTTTGGCTTCACTTGCATATACCGGATCAACCTTGTCTAAAAGGATAACTGCGTAATGTTGGTCATCAGGAGTATAAGTAAAGTCTTTTACAGAAATAAGAGGTACATCGATTGCTGTATCTACTTTTTCTGGAACTGCATTATTTGTAGTGTCAAGCATAGCAGGCGGACCTTCTTGTACAATAGTGGAATCTGCATTTGTAATTACAGACTTATCCTCAGGCTTTTCATCTTTTTTGTCATTCGGTTTTTCTTCTTTTTTATCCTCAGTTATTACCTCTTTTTTTGGTTCATTTTGTTTGCGAATTGCTATAATTGGATTTGGCGAAGTTTCTTTTATAGATACAGTTCCATCTTCTGATTTTTTAATTTCGAGATTTGTAAGATAACTTTCTATTTCTTTTCTACGTTTTAGGACATCAATCAACGTCTTTGCTCTTTCTGCCATTGGACTGCCATCATAAAGGGAACTAAGACTGGTTAAAACATTTATTGCGGTACTGTCATCTTGTATTTTTATGTAGTAAATTGCTTCAATGAAAAGCAATTGAGGCGTCCAGTTTGATTTATCATAGATGCTGTCAGCAAGTCGCTTTTCATTCTTAGCTTCTTCAAACTTCCCTTCAATAAACAAGTTGTATATTTCTTCGTACTTCTTGGTTGCCGCACTCGGGATTTTATCAACCTTTCCTAGTGCTGGATTTTTCATTAGATTCTGCCATTTACTATCAGAGGAAGATGCCAACAATTGATTTCTATATTTTTCTTCTTTCGCTTTATCACCAGACTTTTGAAAAGCATAAACCAGATTGAACAATACCTCATCCTTATAACTTGTTTCAGGAAAACGGGTAAGCAATTCTTCATAAGCGTCTATTGCGGCAGGATAATTCTCTAGCTTATTCATGAAAGAATTACCATTTTCATACAGCCCGTCCATAATCAACTTATTGCTCTTGGCCAATTCTTCTGGTGTTACCGGAATGGTATTGCTCATGCTTACACTCGCAGTATCTGCATCTTTATTTTGTTTCTCTTCATTGTCAACCGTTACATCATCAACATCTGTTAATTTGGTTGACATTTTGTTAATAGCAGACTGCCTGCGCCAATTATCAACATTTGGTCTAACACCCCATCTTGCTTTAAATTCATTAAAGCCTTTGGCTTTAACTGAATTGTTATAAAAATAAAACTCGTTGCCTTTGTCTTTATCACTATTCGAGAACAAATCAGTAACAGGTTGTTTTACAGCAGGGTTGGTTGATCCTCCAAAATCTTCTTTGGATTCCTTGTTTTCTTTACCTGCTTTTTTTTGTTGTTTTTTTATGAATGCATCTCTTTGGTCAGGTGTCATTTTAGCCAAAGCTTGCAAACTATCCTGCTCTATTATTGCCAACTTATTTGCTACGATTATTTTAAGGATAGGTTTTCTAAAATTGACATCGTTTTTATCAGTAGAATCGGATAAAATATTTACATCCAAGCTATCATAAAAATTATAAGATTCGGTAAATGCTTTTTGGTCATAATTCATATTTGCAAGCAATAAAAAAGCCTGGCTGCGCTGAGAAGGATTATTTGCCGTAAATTCAACACTTTTCAGTAAGTCCTTTTGGGCATTTGAATAGTTCTTTCTGTCTAGTTCAATTGTTGCAGCAGCATAATAAATAATATCCCGATAGGCCTCATATTTATCTTTTTTAGCCATGGAGTGCAAGGCATCAATATTATCCTGCATGAAATTTTTATTTCCAGAATTTTGCAGTTTTAATGCATTTAATCTAGCATAAACATCCATAATTGGATCTATGGTATGATACATAGCTTTTTGATAATACTTACTGGATAAATCCATGTTTTTGGAAAGCTGATACATTTGAGCAACCAGGTACTCCCATCTTGCTTTTTCTTGAACGCTTTTAGCATTATCCAAAGCCAATGATAGATGAAGCGCAGCACTATCGTACAATTTTTGTTTGTAATACCAATAACTGGTTACCTCATGCAAATCAGTAGCTAACCTTTTTGGGAAATTTGGATCATTTTTTAATATCTCAATAATACCAGCTGCTTCTCCCAATTCATTTCGTTCTATATAAGTTCTGATTTGCCAGATGAAACTTTCATTTCGGCTAGGTGGGCGAGAAAACACTTTTTTGAAGATTGATTTTTTCTCTTTTGTAGATATAGTAAATATGCCTTGATCATTACTAGAACTGCTTCCTATTGGCTTATCGTAACCGCCGGCTTCTTTAGGCGCAAAAGAAAAATTTATGTATTGCAGGGTTAAGTTGGCAGAGTCCAAATCATTTCTATAAAAATAGGCCTTTGCCAATAAAAGGAACATGTTGTCTATCCAATCGTTTCTTAAGTCGTGCAAAAGAATGCCTGCTGTACATTTATATACTATGGAGTCTAGCTCTACTTTGTTTTGAGAAGTGGCTTCTAGGGTATAACTGTAAAAAGGAAGTAATTTTGTGTAATCATCTTTGGTACTTTGAGTGGCAGCAGTTATTAATTCATTTAATCTCAAATTGGCATTAAAATAATAATTGTAGTGGGTGACAGTATTTTGATAAAGCCGTTTTGGAGCCGATAGTTTTTTCTCGCCAGTTTTTTCTGCTCTTAACTTTCTATTTTCATATTTTTTGGGTTTCTCTACTTCAATTTCTGCTCCTATCTGGCAGTAGGAAATATGATAAAAGGACGAAAGGATTATAATGCCTATTAGTAGTTTAATGTTCTTCATGAGTTTATTTCCCGTACTAAAAATAAATGTTGACATTCTAAATATTATTCGGTCTCGATTTGATATACCCATTTACAAGCTGAAAATAAATATTTGTATTAATCTAAATGCAGCATTTGAGTTGTAAAAATGCTAATATAGAGCAATAAAAGTAAGTTATTAAATTTTAACGGCCTTTCATTAGTGTCAATTACTACCTTTAACCTTTGTAAAACATTATGAGTAAACTGGAAGCCAATAGTACCCTTAAAAGGTTGAGAAACAGGTACAGGCTGGTGGTAATGAATGATGACACCTACGAAGAAGTGGTTACTTTTAAGCTATCTCGGATTAGTGTTTATATTGTATTATGTAGCATCTTCGTTATTTTAGTTACGTTAACAGTAGCTCTAATTGTATTAACTCCCCTCAAGCAATACGTGCCTGGTTACGGTAATCAAAGTTCAAAACGAGAAGTGCAACTGTTGAAAATGAGGACAGATTCTCTTGAGCAGTCGATGATTTATAAGGATGCATATTTGTTAAACCTAAAGAAGATTTTGACAGGGGACGTCGTAGAACCAACGAACAAAAACGAAGCACTTTCTGACGCTGAAATAAAAAGGGCAGAGGCCGTAACTATTTCTGTAAAAAAGAAAAAAAGGAGGCGTCGGTAGTGAATAAGGATAACTCATCTAAAAATAAAAACGCTGATTTATACAAGTACGCGGGTCTAGCCACACAGCTCATGGTGGCACTCGCTGCTGGAATTTTTGCAGGATTTAAATTTGATAAATGGCTTTCATTTTCTATCCCATTAATGGTTTGGTTATTACCTTTATTGATTCTGGCGGGAATTACCTGGCAAATCATTAAAGACACAACAAAAAAGTAGTATGTTTAATAAGAGTATTATACCATTGGTAATTGTTTTTTTAGTAACTGGAATGCTTATTCTGGTGTTTAGAAATACCCTCAATGGTGCTGGTTTTGACTGGCAGGTTTTAAGTGGTGGCAATCTGTTTATTTATTTAGTTACAGTAGTTTCAATGCATCTGCTGAGTAAGGGATTAACTGCAAGCAACACACATGCCTTTCTTAGAAATGCCTATTCTGGTATTATGCTAAAAATGTTTGCCTGTGCAGCTGCTGTTTTTATTTATGTGGTTATTGCTGGAAAATCCTTTAATAAGCAATCGCTGTTTGCGTGTATGGGCTTGTACCTCATTTACACTTATCTGGAGTTTGCCGGCATATTGAAACAAAGCAAGGAAAAAAAGAATGGCAAAAACTGAGCATCCATTACAGGCACTGGAAGATTATTTACCTCCGAATACTTTTCATCCAGTTGCTGCATATTTGCAGCAATATAAAGTTCATTTAACTATATCGAGAGAGCGGTCTAGTGTATTGGGCGATTACAGAAACGCTCATAGCAGTCGCAACCATCGGATTAGTGTGAATGGAAATTTGAACAAGTGGTCTTTTTTTATTACGCTTTTGCATGAATTGGCTCATCTTCTTACATTCGAAAAATTCGGAAACAGGGTGCCACCCCATGGTAGAGAGTGGAAGGATATGTTTGCACAGCTTCTGGCACAGTTTCTTCAAGCAAAAGTTTTTCCTAGTGACATAGAAAATGAATTGTTGGCAACGCTTCATAATCCTGCAGCAAGTAGCTGTGCGGAAGAGGGGCTGATGAGGGTTTTAAGAAAATATAATCAACAGAAAGCTGGTCATATGTTGATTGAAGATATTCCAACGGATAAATTTTTCAAAATAAAGGATGGAAGGATATTTCTAAAAGGGCAAAGGCTAAGGAAAAGATTTAGATGCGAGGAGGTCGGTACAAAGAAAGTTTACCTGTTTAGCCCCATTTTTGAGGTGGAACTTGTTAGTTGAAATGCTCAAAATTCCTTTACAAGTTAATTGAGGATTAATTTATATTTTTCTAAGCATCCATCTATTGCATCCAAAATGACCGCTATTTCCTAAAGGTTCTTTCAGGTATTCAAACCCCGACTTTTCATAAACTTTTACTGCATTTATTAATTCAGGCATTGTTTCAAGGTAAATCTGATTGTAACCTAAAGAAATCGCAGATTCTATGCATTTATTAATTAGTTGTTGTCCATATCCTAATCCTCTAGTTTGCGGTTTTAAATACATTTTTACAAGTTCGCAAGTATTAGTTGGAAGTCCATCAGTCGGGAAAATGCCTCCACCACCCAATACTTCTCCATTTTCTTCGGACACATAATAGCGACTCCCGTCTTGTTGAAATAATTCAAACAAATGGTCAGTTGTTTCATCAAAAAAAACAGTTCCGGGTTTATTGGCGCCAAATTCAGCCAAAGCGTTGCGGATAATAGCTGCTAATATTGGGTTGTCTTTTGCTTGAATGATTCTGATTGTCATTGAATAACGTACTTGTAATGAAAAGCTAAAGTAAAAGACAAATCCCATCGTTGCCGGTGGGATTTGTCTTTTAAATTATATTTTATTCGATATTATTTAGGCAACTGCTTTTTTAACAAGGTCTGCAGCTTCACTAAGTAAAATAGCAGATTGAACTTTCAATCCACTTTCATCGATCAGTTTTTTAGCTTCAGTAGCATTGGTACCCTGCAATCGAACGATAATTGGGATTTCAATATTCCCCATTTTTTTAAATGCTTCAATGACACCAGAAGCCACACGGTCGCATCTTACAATACCCCCAAAGATGTTGATTAATATTGCCTTTACATTTGGGTCTTTCAGAATGATTTTGAATCCAGCTTCTACTGTTTCAGCATTGGCAGAACCTCCAACATCCAGGAAATTGGCTGGTTCACCACCGCTCAGTTTAATCATATCCATGGTAGCCATTGCAAGACCGGCACCATTAACCATACAACCAACATTTCCATCAAGTTTCACAAAGTTGAGGTTGTATTGACCTGCTTCTACCTCTGTGGGGTCTTCTTCATTTACATCTCTTAATGCACCTAAATCGTTGTGACGCATTAGGGCGTTTTCGTCAAGGTTCATTTTGCAGTCAACTGCAATGATCTTTTCGTCAGCCGTTTTAAACAGTGGATTGATTTCCAGCATGCTGCAATCAAGACCTACATAAGCATTGTATAAATTGGTAACAAACTTCACGCAGTTTTTTAATGCTTCGCCTGAAAGCCCAAGGTTAAAAGCAATTTTTCTTGCCTGAAATCCTTGAAGTCCACCACCAGGATGTACCCATTCTTTAAATATCTTTTCGGGGGTGTTGTGAGCCACTTCTTCTATATCCATTCCGCCTTCTGTACTGTACATTACTACATTTTGCCCTTTAGCACGATCCAGTAATATACTTAAGTAAAATTCCTTGACAGGGTTAGGACCAGGATAATACACATCCTGGGCTATCAGGATTTTATTGATTTTTTTTCCAGCAGGTCCGGTTTGAATTGTTACCAGAGTATGACCCAAAAGGTTTTTTGCAAAGGTTGTTATGTCTTCAAGGCTTTTGCCTACAGCAACTCCACGTTGTTCTGAACCAACAATTTTCCCTTTTCCACGCCCACCAGCATGGATTTGGGCTTTAACTACAGCAAAATGATTGCCTGTATCGTTCTTAATCTGTCTGTATGCTTCTTCAGCAGCCATCACATTATCTACTGCAATGCCTTCCTGAACAGGAACATTGTATTTTTTCAAAAGTTCCTTAGCCTGGTATTCATGCAAATTCATAAGACTTCAAAATTTTTGTGGCGAAGATAATTGAATTACCTATTGACAATAGTATTCTATGCAACGCATTCCATGTTTTTAAGTGGCAATTGGTGAAAAACTCATAAAATTTAAATTAAGTAGTAGATTTTGAACCAAACTTGCAACTTTCATTTCCATCATTTCATCCTATAAAGTTGAAAGTGATTAAAACTCATTTTTAATTAATCCGCCTATTTTTTGATAAGACTGTATTCAGGTGATTTAATCCTCACCAGAATCTAAACTCTAATATTTCTAAAAAAACTACCATGAAAAGGAAGTACGGCTGTGCGCTGTTTCTATTATTTACACTTCACTTTAGCCCTGCCTTCAGCCAGTTGGGCAGCCTCACCGATATAGATGATGACAACGATGGTATTCTCGATATAGTTGAGAATAGAGGATATGATGCATTTGGTGACGGTGACGGAGACGGCATAGTCAATTATCTTGATTCCACCCCTGGCTGTTCTACGCCTGTAGGGAACGATGTTTATGGTAAGCCTTTCATTTCACTTACCTGGCAAGATTGCAATAGTGATGGTATCAACGATTTTTTTGATTGGGATAGAGATGGTGTTATCAATGAATTGGACCTTGATAGCGACAACGATGGAATTGTAGATATTCAAGAATCAAGAGATGCCAGAATATTGGATGTAAACAAAGATGGAATGGCAGATGGGGTAGATAATGATGGAGATGGTTTGATGGCTTCAGCGGATGCTAATGAGAATAGCACCTCCACATCATCTAGTAAAGGTTTGCGGCCCAGAGATATGGACCGTGATGGCAAACCCAACTACCTAGATCTTGATAGTGATGCAGACGGAATAGCAGACAATAGAGAAGCGCTTCAATTGGATGCTTTTGCTGGTGGTTATGTTGGACTAACATCTGGAATGAACGACAATGACGGTGATGGAGTAAGGACAATTAATTATACCAACAACATCAATGATGCGGATAATTATTTTGGATTTGGGGCTAAAGGAATTATTCTATTAGACAATGATGGAGATGGCTGCCCAAACCCTTACGATATTGATTCTGACAATGACGGTATAACAGATAATGTAGAAGGGCAACCAACCTGTTCTTATATTGAGCCTTCAGGAGAAGATGTTGATGAAGATGGCTTAGATGACGCTTTCGATTTTGATAAAGGTGCTTGTACAAGAAAGGCATCAGGAATAACGCCTTATGATAAAGAATATGATGGCACACCTGATATACGCGATTTAGATACTGATAATGATGGAGCACCAGATGTAAATGAAGGTTCGGGTATTTATTACAATTTTGTAACAGAATATACTGATAAAGATCAGGATGGATTGATAGATCAGTTTGATACTTATGATTTGAATTTAGCAACAAATCGTTTCAATAACAATGTTTGTCACAATGAAATGGGTGCAGGTGGTAACAGAAATGGACCTGTTCCGGCAGGAAGTATGGCTCCACTTCCTCAAATGATGCTAGGCGAATGTCCTGCGGTTGATAGAGATTGGAGAAATGTTGCCATTCTGCCAGTTAGCATGGTTAGTTTCAAAGCATCTTTTATAAATAAAAATGTCAAACTTATTTGGATTGTGCAGAATGAGGTTAATATGAGCCATTATATCATTGAACGATCATTCAATGGTCTGGAATTTATACAGCTTTCCAAGGTGATAGCCAATGGCAACAATGCACTTACAAATTCTTATTCCTACAATGATATTACAGGATTGAATAGCGGCACTGTTTACTATAGACTAAGAGAATTTGATAAAAATGGTGCATGGAAAATTAGTAAGGTATTGTCTATAAAAATGAATGACAATGCAACTAAAAGTGTTTCCTTATTTCCAAATCCTGCAGTCTCTTCTTTTGCGGTCAGAATTAATACTACAAAGGAAGATGTAGCCACCATAAGAATTATTGATATGGCTGGCAAAGTGCTCAGGCAAAAAGTAGTGACTGTTTCGCAAGGTGTAAATGTAGTTTCATTCGATGACGCAAAATTGGCAACCGGCACTTTCCACGTTCAAGTCGTTTTGAGTGATACCATTTTTAACCAAATGTTGATCAATACTAAATAACTTCTTCAAAAATATTATCCCTATGCAACAAAAACCTGGGCTGTTTTAAGCCTGGGTTTTTCAATTTGCCAATTAGTTATTTAGTAGATTGATATGTAATTCACTGAAGTTTTTCAAAGAAGATATTTTCAGGTCAGCAATGCTCCATCTATCATCCTTTTGTTGGTTATACGTAGGCACTACGACACATTTCATTCTTGCTGCTTTTGCCGATATCATTCCATTGACAGAATCTTCAAAACAAATGCATTCTAAAGGGGATGATTTTAGTTCTTTTGCACATTCAAGGTAAACTTGGGGATGTGGCTTACCATAGTCGAGTTTTTCTGCAGATGTTATTACTTGAAGGTAGTTATTGATGCCTAGTAAATTTGTTACTGTTTCTGCAATGCTCATAGGAGATGAAGTAGCCAAACCTACTTTGTATTTTCTAGCGTGAAAAAAGTCAATAATGTGTTCTATACCGGGTAGGGGCTTTCCTTTTTCTTTTACTTTTTCGATTACTAGTTTAACTATATGTTCTCCAGCTTTTTCTAATTCTTTAGTATCAAACTTAAAATCGCGAAGCCACCAGGCAACAAACTCAGCAGTTCTTAAACCGGTAGTTGTTGCATATTCTTCAGAGCTTAATTTTTTGCCATAAGAAGCAAAAACTTCTGTTGCAGCTTCCTTCCACAACGGTTCACTATCTATCAATAAACCGTCCATGTCAAAAATGACCGTGTTTAGCTCCATTCTTTTATTTATGATTGCAAATATAGTGGTAGCGCTTTTTAAGCGGTTAAGTTTTTGTATTTCTTCCGGTTGAATTTTTATTTAATGTAAAATGTTAGTTTATTTAAGTGGTGTTGTAGAAAGAAAAATAATTATTTTTCCTAAGTCAAAGTGGAATTTTCAGCTTTTGTAAGCTTTTTATTTGTTGTTGTTTCTCAAATTGAATTTATAAGGAACAATAAGGGGTAAAATCAATTATAAAACTTATTTTTTAGAGTAGATAAGAGGGAATGAACTGTGTAATTCATTTTATTCTTCGAATAATAGTTTAATCGGAATAAAATGTGTAAAAGAAAAAGGACATTTTTGTTTGAGTAAGAAAATTAGTGGATAAATTGTAGCATGAAAATTGCAACAAATAATTCAAGTTAATTGTCTTACTTGTAATTCATCATTTCTGTTAAAATGAAAAATTGTACATAATGGAGCTTGGTATTAAAAATATTACTGTTTCTGGGTCTGTCAATTGGTATACAGATGAATTTATTTATAACTCAGTTGTAAAATTTCTAAAAGAGTCGGGCTATAAAATTCAAAAGGATGCCAATAAAGAAAGTGAAAAAGAAGAAAGGCAGATTACTGCAACAAAATTTTTCAAGAAAGAAGTCATAGAAGTTAAGGGTATTCACAGTTCTCAAGTGCAGCCACACTACATTACATCCAAATTAGCTAATGCTAAAAATTCAGTATCGGAAGGTCTGTTAAGTTCTTTTATTAATTTTAGTTTGTCCGACAATGCAGAAGTTGCCATGGCTATTCCTAACATAAGCAGGTATCAATCTATACTTGAAAAGCTTTATGATTACTTCACATTTAATGATTTGCACTTTAGAGTTTACTTGGTGAACGAAGATGGAACGGTGGTGGTTTCCAATCTTAATCAAAAGCATTCAAAACTTTCTTAAGTTATTTTATGTAAGTATTTGAAATGGTCAAATTGTTTTCTATTCAAAACTGGAACGATAGTAAATTTTCTACATTCCATCCTTACTTCTTTCTCATATCAGGAGAATAATAAAAGAATATGCGGAAAGTGTTATTTTCATCATACAATATTCCTGATGGTTTTTGTTGATATACTAGCATATAACCAATTTCAAAACTAAGATGTTTGTTTAATTGTTGCTTTCTACCAATGAAAAAACGATTTTGGTCAAATATATTGTAGACAATTTCTTTACCAAATTGCGTACACGCCTCATCAGAAATTACAATAGATGGATAATGCGGAAATTTGGCTGTTGGTATGGAAAAGCTGATGAGGTATTGGATGCGTTTTGTAAATTTAATGCCAGCATAGTTATCAGCTACTATTTTTTGTTGCCAACGTTGATCCAATCTCAATCGCTGTAGCATATTTGAAGCACCCTCCATAGTAGTCATCTGAATCTATTCATGAATTCTGTTTTCATTTGACCAAGATTGCCATTTTGCAACATTTGTTGCCAATCAAAGATGGGCATATGCCAAGCTCATTGTTATATTTTCTTTCATCCAATATTGAACACCTGTCCTTAAAAAATAGAAGCTGTTATCGGCGAATAAATGATTTCTTCTTTCGTGCACATCCAAAGTGAAACCCAACTTTTTTGTGAATTTAAGCGTGGTATTTATGCTCAGCCAGGATTGCATTTGATGATTGATTGTCTTTTGTAAAAAACTTGAATGTTGAGGCAGATGGTTAAGTAAATTATTATACAATTCCTGAATCTTTTCATTTTTCAACACCATACTCAAACATTTAAATAATACCTACCTGAGAAAAAGAATGATTAATTGTGCCGCTACTATTCTTAAAATCATCGTTAATGGATAAACAGTAGCATAGGTGGCAGAAGGAATGTCGTTGCCAGCAATTTTTAAAGCAAACGCAAGTGCAGGAGGATCTGTTGAAGCACCCGCAAGCAAACCACAAACTTCAAAGTAGGTTTTCTTGAAGAATTTATGGGCAATTATTCCAACGATGACTAATGGAACTAAGGTAATAGTCAAACCCATCAGTATCCATATCAACCCATTTGTACCTGTAAATGCTTCTGCAAGATTATGGCCACTGCCTAATCCTACACTTGCCAAAAACAGTGAAATGCCCAATTCCCGTATCATCAAATTTGCACTATTCGTTGTGTAGTTATTCAGGTAAAATTTACTTCCGAAACGACTTAGTAAAAGTGCAATGATTAATGGACCACCTGCCATTCCTATTCTTACAGGTACAGGCATATTCGGAAAGCTAAAAGGGATGCTACCAATTACCACGCCCAAAACGATACCAATGAAAATAGGTGCAATATCCGGTGTTTCTAATCGTTTCAAAGAATTTCCAAGAACATTTGTTACTATTTCTACTCCCTTGTCTGTTCCTACTACTTTTATAATGTCTCCCAACTGTAAAATAATATTGCCATGAAGTACCATTTCCACTCCGGCACGGTTTAGTCTTGTAAGTGTAAATTGGTCTTGATGAATTTCCGGGATATCTCCAAGCTTTTTATGAGTTATTTCTTTTCTCGTCACAATGATTTGCCTCGAAATGAGATTGCTCGAAGTGTCGTTTATCAAATTTATAGTACTTGGTGAGCCAATGAGTAGTTTTACTTGTTCTAGCAGTCGCTTTGGAGCAACCACCAATAGTATATCATCTTTATCTAAAATTACATCAGGAGTAGGTGTAATTACCTCTCCTTTATGCAACATTCGGGAAACAACAATGGGTTCTTTTAGAATTTCGAATATGGCTCGCAGCGGCAGCCCAACCAATCTGGAATTGTCTAAATTCAGATGAATGGATACTGGTTTGTTTGATCTGATAGCGTTTAGTTTTCGGTGTAATTCTGCTTCTTTTTCAATGTTAACTCTAAATACTTTTTTAAGTATAATAATGGCTAAAATAATTCCAAACACCCCAAAAGGATAAGCGACAGCATACGCAACTGTCATCATAGAAGTATCTTGACCAGCTATATGTGCATCTTTAATTGCAGATTGTGCTGCTGCTAAACCGGGTGTATTGGTGACTGCCCCACTCATTACACCTGCCATAGTGGAAATAGAAGTACCTGAAGTATAATAGAAAACAATAGTAATTAATACTCCCAACAATACAATACCTCCTGCAAGAATATTATTGCTTAATGCACTCTTTCTTAGTGATGCAAAAAATCCTGGGCCTACTTGAAGGCCGATGGCATAAACAAAAAGTATGAGCCCAAACTCTCTTAAAAAGTATTGTATCTCTTTATTTATGTTGATGCCAGCATATGAAATAATTAAGCCGATAAACAAGATCCATGTAACGCCCAATGAAATGCCAAAAAAACGTACCCTGCCAAACCAAATACCTATTGAAATTACAAGCCCATACGTGACCACGGATTGAGCAACTCCTGAGCCTGTAAACAATTCGCTAAACCAGTCCATAATATTGTAGTGATAAAAAAAGCGTATCAGTAAATTGCTGCTGATACGCTTTTTTTTTAGTGATTTTCTTCAATTTCTGCGTTTTGTTTCCATTTTTCCGGAGACCTCCACAATGCAGATAATAAAAGTTCTCTAATGAAGAAGAATTCTTTTGGCAATTTGTCATACATCCGTTCGAACAACTCTTCATGAGAAAACAATTCCTGTTTCCAAACTTCACGATCGATGGTCATAACCTTTGCAAAATCCTCTCGGCTAAAGTCTATTCCTGTCCAATCCATATCCTCATAACGAGGCATCCATCCAATAGGACATTCAATGGCAGAAGTATTTCCTTTTATTCTTTGAACAATCCATTTTAGCACCCGCATGTTGTTTCCAAATCCGGGCCATAAAAATTTGCCATTTTCATCTTTTCTAAACCAGTTTACTCCAAATACCCTAGGGGCATTTGGAAGATCTCTTCCAAACTGCAACCAATGATTTACATAATCACCAATGTGGTAGCCCATAAATGGTAACATAGCAAATGGATCTCTGCGAACTTTGCCAATTTCGCCAAAAGCGGCAGCAGTAGTTTCGCTCCCCATGGTAGTAGCCATATAAACGCCAAAGCTCCAATTAAAAGATTGATAAACCAATGGAACTGCGGTACTGCGACGACCTCCAAAAATAAACCCTGAGATTTTTACTCCATTGGGATTGTTCCACTCTTCATCAACCGCTGGATTTTGGTAAGCTGGAGCAGTAAATCTGGAGTTGGGGTGCGCTGCAGGTTTGCCACTTGTTGGGTCCCATGGCTTACCATGCCAATCAATCAAATCTCTGGGTGGCTCAGGTGTCAATCCTTCCCACCAAATATCTTTATCTAGCGTGATGGCAACATTTGTAAAGATGGTATTGGCCTTTATGCTTTCCATAGCATTTGGGTTGGTATTATAATTGGTGCCGGGTGCTACGCCAAAGTATCCTGCTTCTGGATTAATAGCAGTGAGTGAGCCATCCTCTGCCTTATGTATCCACGCTATGTCATCTCCAACAGTGGTAATTTTCCAACCATCAAATTCTTTAGGAGGGATCATCATGGCAAAATTAGTTTTGCCGCATGCACTGGGAAATGCTGCTGCTACATAGGTTTTATCCCCTTCTGGTGATTTAGCTCCTAAGATTAACATGTGTTCTGCTAACCAACCTTCTTCGCGGCCCATTACAGAAGCTATGCGTAATGCAAAACATTTTTTACCCATCAAGGCATTGCCACCATAGCCGCTGCCGTAAGAAATGATCAATCGCTCATCCGGGAAATGTGAAATATATTTTACATCCGGATTGCATGGCCACAAAACATCTTCTTTGAAATCTGTTAATGGGGCCCCAACTGTGTGAATGCAACGAACATATTGCTTGTTGTGTATGTAGGGTAATATTTCTTCTCCCATCCGGGTCATAATATACATGTTTACAGCCACATATTCAGAGTCGGTTAGTTGTACACCATATCTAGCATATGGAGAACCAACAGGACCCATGCAAAAAGGTATGACATACAAAGTCCGACCTTCCATACTGCCATCCAAGAGCTTGTTAAGCGTCTTTTTCATTTCATCAGGTGCTATCCAATTGTTGGTAGGGCCGGCATCTTCTTTTCTGCGACTACAAATAAATGTTTTGTCTTCTACTCTTGCCACGTCACTAGGATCGCTAAAACATGCAAAACTGTTTGGTCGCTTTTCAGGGTTAAGTTGAATAAAGGTCCCTTTCTTAACCAACTGGTTACAAAAGTTATTATATTCTTCCTTTGAACCATCGCACCAATAAACGGATTTAGCTTCGCATTGACTAGCTATTTGATTAACCCAACTTTCTAGTCTGCTGTCTGCCTGTACATTCTCATGTGCATTTATTGCTTTGTGAACATTCATTTTTTAGGTTTTTTTATTTGATATAGTAGGATTTAAGTTGCTTTATTTATTTAAAATGTAAAGTTGGGAAAATATGCTTTTTGTAGAGTTGAAGTTCATCATAAAACATATTGATTTTGATCACTATTTATACTAACAGTTGTTAGTGCCAAATTATAGAAAATATTCCATAGACATAATAAATGATTCTTTATCAACGAATAAATTTTTGACATTCACTTGCGCCTTACTTTTACAATAAAAAATCATACCTGCTCCCTCCATATTAGACAATCCTATAGAATACCTCAAAGGGGTTGGACCGCTAAAAGCTGAACTCTTAAAAAAGGAGCTCAGTATTTTTACATTTGGAGACTTGCTGGAGCATTATCCGCTTAGGCACATAGACAAAACAACCATCAATCACATTGCAGATATTTCTTTGTCAACAGACTATATACAGGTAGTTGGGGTAATAGACGATATAGCCATTTTGGGAGAGCAGAGAAGCAAAAGAATGATTGCTCAATTAAGAGATAAGTCGGGAATTCTTGAGCTCTGTTGGTTTCAAAGCATTCAATGGATTGAGAAAAATATTCATGTGGGAAAGCAGTACCTTGTTTTTGGCAAAGTTGGTTTTTTTAATGGCAAGGCACAGATAACCCATCCGGAGATTGAGCCTTGGACACCAGCAAATGCAGATGGCAAGGAACATTTTGAGCCAGTTTATCCAACTACTGAAAAGCTAAAATCAAGAGGGTTGAATGGAAGAATGATAGCTAAGCTGACAGCTGCCTTAATATCAATGATTAGTGAAAAAGATATTCCTGAGAATATTCCGGATAAAGTACTTACTAAATTAACATTGAAAAAAAGGTATGAAGCCTATACATCTATTCATTTTCCAAAGTCGAAAGATGAATACGATAAAGCTGTTTATCGGCTAAAGTTTGAAGAGTTCTTTATTGCACAGATAAGACTGGGGTTAACCCGGCTTAGAAGGCATAAGAATAGTAAAGGTGCTGTATTTGAAAAAGTAGGCGAATTTTTCAATACTTTTTACAAACATTATCTACCATTTGAACTAACCAACGCGCAGAAAAGGGTATTTAAGGAGATACGAACAGATACTGGACGAGGCAAACAAATGAACCGCTTGTTGCAAGGTGATGTAGGCAGCGGCAAGACCATTGTAGCGCTCTTAACCATGTTGTTAGCTGCTGATAATGGGTATCAAAGTAGCCTGATGGCACCAACAGAAATATTGGCAACACAGCATTATATAGGATTAAGAGATTTGCTAAAGGATTTGCCTATTCATGTTAGGTTACTAAAAGGAAGTACAAAAAAGGCAGAGCGAAAACAGATTTTAGAGCAATTGGCAAGTGGAGAGTTGCATATGATAGTAGGTACACATGCTTTGATAGAAGATCCTGTTATTTTTAAAAATTTAGGGCTATCTATCATTGATGAGCAGCACAGGTTTGGCGTAGCGCAAAGGGCGAAACTTTGGGCAAAAGCCGTAGTTCATCCCCATGTATTGGTAATGACAGCTACACCAATACCACGAACTTTGGCTATGACAGCATATGGAGATCTTGATTACAGCGCTATGGATGAACTACCTCCGGGTCGACAACCCATAACAACGGTGCACAGAAATGAAATGCTAAGAGTGAAAGTGATGGATTTTATTAGATATGAAATAGACAAGGGGAGGCAGGCTTATATCATTTTTCCTTTAATTGAAGAAAGCGAAAAACTGGATTATGAAAACCTGATGGATGGATATGAACATGTAAAAGCATTCTTTCCTGAGCCGAAATATTGGATAAGTATGGTGCATGGCAGACAAAAGCCGGACATTAAAGAAGCCAACATGCAACGGTTTGTTCAGGGAGATACTCAGATAATGGTAGGGACTACTGTAATTGAGGTGGGCGTAAATGTTCCAAATGCATCTATTATGGTCATTGAAAATGCAGAGAAATTTGGACTTTCTCAATTGCATCAGTTGCGTGGCAGGGTAGGAAGAGGCACAGAGAAAAGTTATTGCGTTTTACTTACTAGTAGTAAACTTAATAAGGATGCGTTTGAAAGAATTAAAACCATGTGCGCAACCAATGATGGGTTTGTAATAGCAGAGAAAGATTTGGAATTGAGAGGTCCCGGAGATATTGAAGGAACAAGACAAAGTGGAGCGTTGAACTTTAAGATTGCAAATATTGTTGAGGATAAACAAATACTTGAGCTGGCTAAAAAGGAATCAGAAATTTTGTTAGATTTTGATGAAGAACTGATTTCGGCTGCAAATTTGTTATTAAAAAATCATCTGTTAAGAAAGCAAGGAAGGACAGCTTGGAGTAAGATTTCGTAAGGTTTTATTAAGAATTAACAAAATAAACGAAACTTGCTCTTTAATATAGGCGTAATTAGAGGTAACTTTTAAAAAATAACCGGTTGAGAAACTATTTTTCAATGATGCTTATGATGATTGCAGTTTGTTTTGCAACAACTGTTAGTTGTCAATATGCAAATCTTGAGTTTGTTGAAAATAAGGGACAGTGGGAACCTCAGATAAAGTTTAAAGGGGTAATGACCAATGGAGCATTCTTTCTCACAGACAATGGATTTACGGTCGTTTTAAACGATAATGATGATTTGGCAGCAATGGCCGATTTTTTTCATGGCCACTTTCATGACAGCTTAGGAGTACAACCGAAATCAAAGCATTCCGTTTCTGAAAATCAAAGCGTCACCGTTCGTTCTCATGCATACAACGTAAAATTCCTCAATGCTGATTTTTCTGAAATTGTTCCGGATAAACCGATAGAAAGTTATAATAATTATTTTCAGGGAAATGACGCAACAAAGTGGAAAGGTAATTGCAAAATTTTTCAAGCAGTTACTTACAGCAATATTTATCCGGGAATAGATGTGCGCTACTATACCAATGAAGGCAAACTGAAGTACGACATCATAGTACATCCGGGTGCAGACGCATCCAAATTGATTATGCAATATGAAGGTGTAGATAAATTGCAATTAAAGGAAGGGCAATTGGTTATTAAAACATCCGTTGGTGATGTAAAAGAGTTGACGCCATATTCATACCAAGTAATAAATGGCCAAAAAAAGGAAGTTAAAAGTAGTTTTAGAGTTGCTGGTAATTTGGTCAAATTCAACCTTGAGAATTATGCCAAAAACAATACTTTGATTATTGATCCAACACTTATTTTTTCAACATTTACAGGCAGCTCTTCAGATAATTGGGGTTATACAGCCACCTACGGACCCGATGGAAGTTTTTTTGCTGGAGGAATTGTATTTGGTTCTGGTTTCCCAACGAGTAGTGGAGCCTTCCAAACTACCTACAATGGAGGGATTGATGAAGGTGAGAGAGGTGGATTCGATATTGGCATTATTAAGTTTTCTGCAAATGGTTCGAATCTTATTTTTGCCACCTATATTGGAGGGTCTGTAAATGAGCATCCACACAGTATGGTTGTTGATCCTGCAGGAAACCTGATTATTGCTGGTAGAACCAGTTCCCCAAATTACCCGACAACATTGCCCACTATAGGACCCGGAGGAGGATATGATATCATACTTACCAAACTAAACGCTACAGGTACGGCTTTAATTGGTAGTAGAAAAATAGGAGGTTCTCGTACAGATGGAATAAATATAAGGTCCAAATATGCAACACCGTTTGGCGTAGAAACCATCAGAAGAAATTATGGGGATGATTCCAGAAGTGAGGTGATTATTGATGAAAGTGGCGACATACTGTTGGCTTCAAATACACAGTCTTCTGATTTCCCAACTACAAGCGGTGCATTTCAAACAGCACTCAAGGGAAGGCAAGATGCCGTTTTTATTAAAGCCAGTCCAGACCTCTCCAATGTGCTTTTCAGCAGCCTTTTAGGTGGTGATGGTGATGATGCTGCATTTGTTTTGGCAACCAATCCATCAAGTGGTAATATTTACTTGGGGGGCAATACTACCAGTAATAATTTGCCTGGAGATAAAACGGGTGTACTTAATAGCACCTTTCAAGGAGGGCAGACTGATGGATTTGTATCAATAATTACTTCATCAGGTACTTTATTAAAAACTAGTTATTGGGGTACTACCGGAAATGATATGCTCTATGGAATTCAGTTTGACAAGTTCGCTTTTCCATACATTATGGGCACTACATCGGTTACGTGGCCAGTAGTAAATGCACCATTTTCACAAACAGGCGGCAAGCAGTTTATTTCCAAATTAAAGCCTGATCTTTCTGATTATGTTTATTCTACCAACTTTGGTACTAACTCAGCCAATCCAAATATTTCTCCAATAGCATTTCTGGTGGATAGGTGTGAAAACGTGTATGTTTCAGGATGGGGGGGCAATGTAAATGGTGGAAGCCCGGGTTACCCTAACTCTGGAACGCTAGGTTTATCTGTAACCCCGGATGCTGAACAGAATAGTACAGATAACAGCGACTTTTACTTTTTTGTTTTGGAGAAAAATGCTACTCGTCAATTATACGGTAGCTTTTTTGGGCAAAATGGAGGAACCGGCGAACATGTAGATGGTGGCACAAGTCGCTTTGATCGCAATGGTGTAATCTATCAGGCTATGTGTGCCAATTGCGGAAGAGATGTTGCATTCCCAACTACGCCGGGTGTATGGTCTCCTACAAATGGATCTAGCAATTGTAACCTTGCTGCAGTAAAAATTGCTTTTAACCTTTCTGGTGTTGCAGGAAGTGTAAAATCTTCCATAGCAGGATCAACAAATGACACCGTTGGTTGTGTTCCGCTTACTGTTACGTTCAGAGATACTATTGCGGTGGGAAAAAAATACATTTGGATATTTGGTGATGGAACCAGGGATACTACAAGCGCACCAACCAGCAGTCATACCTACAAAGCAATTGGCAATTATCCTGTTATGTTGATCTCAATTGACTCTTCAAAATGCAATATTGCTGATACTGCCAGAACAAGCATTTCCGTTAAAACCTTTAAAGCATATCTAGACTTCAACTATAAAAAATTGGCACCTTGTGATTCGTTCAATTATGAGTTCAACAATACTGCTTTTGCACTCCCTGCAGTAAGGCCATTTTCTGCTACTTCCTTTGTTTGGGATTTTGATGATAATTCAACCCCATTAGTAGCAGGACTTAACACAGTCAGGCATAGTTTCCCGGGTCCGGGCATCTATAACATCAAACTATTGTTGCAGGACACCAATTTTTGTAATGCACCTGCGGATACAACCAAGCAATTGAGAATTTCAACCAACGTTAAAGCCATATTTACTACTCCATTAAAAGGATGCGCTCCATACAATGCGTTGTTTTCAAACGTTTCGGACGGTGGTTCTATTTTCTTCTGGAGTTTTGGGGATGGTGGAACTTCTAATCAAAGTAGTCCAACGCATTTATATACTACTCCGAGTACTTATACTGTCAAACTAACCGTTATTGATTCAGGTACCTGCAATATTATTGATAGTACAAGTTCCATTGTAACAGTAGAGGATAAGCCGACTGCATCATTTTTTTATGTTCCTAATCCACCACAGGAGAATACGCCGATTATATTTACCAATACTTCAATAAATGCCACTCGTTATTTATGGGATTTTGGTGATGGAGAAACGATTAATACAACCAGTAGAGATGATGTGAGCCATACCTACAATGTATCGGATACTTTTCAGGCG
>JANMZN010000433.1:0-4467 GCA_031383285.1 Segetibacter sp. | reverse complement strand
AGATACACCGCAGCGCAGTGCCGAACTGAAGCATCTTTTTAAACAATTAGCCAAACAACTACACCCCGATGTAAACCCCGATCTAACTCCTGAACAAATAGCACTTTGGCATAAGGTAAAAGATGCTTATCAATATGGCGATTTAGAGCAGCTAAAAGCATTTTCTCTGATTTACGAAAAAGAGTTGAACCATCTAGCACAACAAACACAAGAACTTTCAATAGAAGAAATTCTGTTAAGAAATGAAAATTTAAATGAAGGGGCAAAGGTTTTATATGATCAGATAAAAGTCATCAAACAACAATATCCTTTCACTATAGAAGAGCAAATAAGAGACGAAGAATGGGTAACTGCAGAAGTAGGAAAAATACACGAACTAATACAACAGTTAAAAGGATATGAAGCTGAATTGAAAGAGCGGTTTGATTCTTTGGTAAATCAAAAATTATGAAATAATGAGCGACCCAAATAGTGTTATACAAATTAGCAGTGGTCTGATGCAAGCCTTTAGTAGCGGAGCCATTAATATAAACCTGATGCCAAAAGATATTCTTGTGTTGGAATGTTTGGTAGCCGGAACATCTTTTAGAAATGTAAAAAAAGTAGAGGCCGAACTTTTACACAAAGTAAAATTAGAAATAGTTCGTGAAGCCAAAAACGAGTTTGACGAATTTGCTATAGCGCTACATTTTAATAAAAATAAAATTGGCTATATACCCCGGGATAAAAACGAAGTTATTGCCCGCCTGTTGGATGCAGGTAAAAGCTTTTTTGCAACCATCGAAGCCAAAGAATGGGAAGGTAATTGGCTTAAGATAGAAGTGAAAGTATATTTGAAAGACTAACCTACAAGCTACTACAAAGGTGTAAACGTTGGGGTTTTTTGAAAGTGTAAACAAGATGCCAACGGCATCAAATGTTTATAGAAAATGAAAGATGCAAGACATACGACCCCGTTGGGGTCGAATACATTTCAACATGACCATTTTCTATAAACATATAACCCCGTTGGGGTTTTAGGAAAAAATGCCAAAGACATCATATGTTTATAAATGCTTTGAAGAAGCATTTAAAGCATTAACAGACAAGCTAAAACCGATGATGCATGAATTGGGGTTTTTTGTCATGCTTTCGTCTTCTTTCCAAGCTTCATGTGCTAGTCAAAGTCCAGACTTGGGTAAACAGTGCAGCGTCCCTTGCAAGAGATACCATGCGGACAAAAAAAGCAACAGCTATTCATTGTCTTTCCGATTCGCCGCGGTGGAAAGGAAACCTAATGATTGTGTTATTAAGACTCCTCCTTAAGCTTGCCCGCCGATTGGCTGGTCGGAGTGACAATGCAGGTTGCGGAGTGACAATGTGGACTATTTGTCTTGTAAGTTTATTTTTTCTATGCCACGCTTTTTAGCAATAGTCCCCGGCTTGGGTAAACAGCAATAGGCACGTTTAAGCATACCTCCTATGCAAACAAGATATAAACCTACCCCAACGCATACCCCGCTACAGTTTGCCGGTATTCCTCTATTTTTCTGTTCATTACCAAAAACCATAGCGGAGGTACCATAGCCAATAGCATCATGCCCGGATAGCCGGTCGGCATTTGTGGGCTTTCATCAAAATGGCGTAGCAGTTGGTACTTTCGGCTTGCCATGTAGTGGTGGTCTGAGTGTCGGGTAAGTTCAAACAACAACAGCCGGCCAATCGGGTGGTTGCTGTTCCACGAGTGTACGGGTAATGTACGCTCATATTGGTCTTGAACTTTTTTTCTGCGCAGTCCATAATGCTCTATGTAATTAACTGTCTCCAACAGCAAACATCCCATAAGGGCACCCAATGCAAAAAACAGCAGGGTCTGCCATCCAAATGATACTAAAACGGCTGTAATCAACGCCAATTGTAGCAGTTGAAACCGGATCATTTCGTTGTGCAGGCTCCAAAATGATTGGTTGTTTTTTGTCAATTTTTTAGCCTCCAGTTTCCACGCAGACAACCAACTGTCTCGCATAGAACGGATATAAAAAGCATATACACTTTCTCCAAACCTGCCCGATGCAGGGTCTTCGTCGGTAGACACGTGTTTATGGTGACCCCTGTTGTGCTCTATAATAAAGTGCATGTACAAGGAGGTTAGTAATAGCATTTTGCTCATTGCCTGCTCTACTTTTGATACTCTATGGCCAAGTTCGTGTGCAGCATTGATGCCCAGCACCCCGCACGATATGCCATAGGCAGTGGTCATTCCGATTTTTTCATACAAAGGCATGGCATGGTTGCTAATTCTGAAGAGGAAGTACCCTAAGATGGCATATTGTACAGGTACCAAAGCATACAACAGATAATCATAAACGCGGTCTTTCTTTGCGATGGCGTCCTGTACCTCACTCATGTTTTTTGCAGATCCCTTTGTAAAGAGTTCTAAAAATGGAATAAAGAAGAAGTTGAAAAGAAGCGCACTAAACGCAAACCACCCGCCGGCATATAGCGACCAGCAAATAACGAGGGGCGTAATATAGACGAGGAAATATTTGATGCTGTTTATTTTCATTTTCTACTTGGGTAATGGCCCTATTGCGGATAGATTTGTTTACGAAGCTATTGTTTAAAAGTAAAGCATTTACCTTAAGTGCGACTTACCGGCAATTAATTAAACCAAACTTTTGCAACATCTGTTTCATTTCTTACCAACTGTCATCCAAATTTTCTTAACGCTTTTTTGATGAGGTTGACAAATGAATGAAGTTAGCAAAGGTTTCATTCTTCGCCGCGGATCATCTTTTGCTAATTGGGTGGGAGGAAACCTTGGTTATTGCTACTTTGCACCCTATAAGCACTTTGGGTAATGACAACATGGAGTAGAACAAAAAGCACCGATAGTCCCTGATTATCGGGGCTTTATTTTGGGGCTTTTCGTCTACTCCACTTAATGTTGGCTGCATGGCAAGTCATCTCACTTTAAAGACTTTTCCATTAAAGACATAGGTTTTATATTTTCCTGAAAAACCTTGTCTGTCGTTTTCGATTGGAACTTGTATGGTCGTGCCACCATTTTCTATTTTGACTACTGGAACCTTTTGATTGTTAGGGAATGAATTAAGATCAAACTCGACCTGAATACTAGAAGCTGAATTCGGAAATATTTTAGGTTCAATCAATTTGCTTCTGAATATAGAAAATGCTTTCAACTCTTGCCAAGGAATTATTGTCGAACCTTGCCCGTTACCCCATGCTAAATAAACTCTTTCGCCACTATGTTTGGTGATGGTGTTAATTGAGTTGTAATGCATGTATGTAAGTGGCATATTTTCATCAGTGGTGCCCAAGAGCATTTTTGTCTCTATACTTTGTGACGATTTAAATATAGCCATTGTTGTAAAAGCAATCATAGTACCGCCTGTTCTAGTGTCCCACGAAATGAGTGCTAACTTTTTATCCGAAGACTTTACTAAGTAAATTAAGTCGTAGTCAAGAGTGTCTGAAAAATTAAAAATCTCTGCTTTATATGCGTTTAATATTTTAATAACCTCATTGTTTGCTGCCTCCAATTGGTCGAAGTCAACATTTCTTAAACTGTCGATAATTACGAATTGTCGTGTGATTTTTGAATAAAAGCTCTTGAATGTTTTTTGGGCACTATCAAATTTATTTTGTCCCTCGCAGGTAAGCGTATAAAAAAATATGATTGTAAGTAGGGATTTCATTTTTGCTTGCGTACAACGACAGTCTGTGAAAAAACCACCTTCATCAAACAAATATACATATTGGTATTTATTTTAAAAGCGAAGTCTGAGATTTGCTTCATACACTTATGCAGTACATACAAGGCACAAGACGCCGTTGTTAGCGGTTCTTCAACAACAGCTTACATAGTTCTACAAAATGCTCAGGTTTTCATGTTAAAGAACCCTCGAATACTGCACAAAATACAGCCACTCCACTCGCACAAATCAACAGCGTAAACAACCCGACAAATCCATAAGAGCACTTAGTAACCGGTTACATTTCTTGCCCTTTGGGCAAAACGAAACCTTAGTTATTGGCAGCTGCACTTATTTTTCGTAAAGCACAATGTCAAGTCCAGGAACAGAACTTAATTGTTTGTCTGAACTAATTATTGGTATGCTTAAAGTTATGGATGTTGCAGCAATTATGCAGTCTGGCAGTTTTAAGTTTGTAGACTTCCGAATTTCGATTGTAGCTTTTTTTATTTCTTCAGAAATATTTTCAATTTTAAGTTCGCTCAAAAAGGCAGTAATTGCCTTAATTTCTTTCTGAGTTATTTCCTTATATGACAATAACTCTAACTCTGACCCAACTTGCGCAAAAATTTTTTTTTTTCGATAAATTTCGGGCTATTTTTTCCTGATTTTGACCTCTAAAGTTGCTGTTTTTAATACAGAAGGGTCTTCAACTTTGGTTTGTGTGGCTCTGGGGGGTGTTGGTGGTTTGATAGGATGTACAGAGTTTTGC
>JANMZN010000366.1:0-6262 GCA_031383285.1 Segetibacter sp. | reverse complement strand
GCGGTAAAAAACGATTGCTAAAAATTCGGATTGTACCGCTCATAACCATTTGTACTTTCAATCTTTTCCTGCTTGCGTCTTTTTTCCAAACCTTATTTTAGCAAGAGATCATTACATCCACTTGTTTTATAAATTCATACGGCATGTCGGGTGATAGAATAATTTTTGTGCCGTCTTTTTTTGTTATTAATACGAGCTGATCTCTTCTTGTAGTAAACCAATGTGTTCTTCCAATCTCCGTATCAAACTGACCAACGTAGCCGAAAGCACCGCCCTTGGTTTCTTTTTTTATTAAGTCATGATGAATTTTATCGACACGCCCAATGTCTTTGATGTTTATTTCAACATTTCCAATTCGCCTGCAAATGAGTATGCTATTTTTATCAATAGAATACTTCACGGTTTTTTTTAAGTAAGTAAATAAGAGGATCGCCATAAATACGACAAAACAACTGATAACAAAAACCTTGTTCATCCCAAATGCTAAAAAATAAAATGGCATTGAAAAAAATAGGAGCGCAAAGCCCATCTTCCGCTTTCGTACAATTTCATCCATTGAAGTAGTAAAATCCATATTCTATACTTTGTTTTTGTCTAATTGATTTTGTCTCCACTGCCCCTACTGCCCTACCAAAAACACTGCATTACAAAACAACAACCTGCCGCCTTTGTTAGCCGCTGCCCTTCTTCGTCTAGTCACAAGTGCCAATAAAATATGAAACCTATTTAAACTATTACTATTTCTGCCTGAATGTCTATTCTAAAAGTTGTTCTGTTATAGAATGCTTTATTGAACTCATTGTCAATTACCACAAATTTGTCTCGCTTTTTATTACAAGCAAATGCTTTTCGTTTTTTATACAGACTAATATCATGATTATTCACTAAAAAATCAATTGTGGAATCTAGCTGGTTAATCGCATGAGACTGCCATGGTGGTAGTTGATTCTTCAGTTCTACTAAGTATAAATGATTCTCTGTTGTAAGCATTCCATCACATCTCCCTCTTCCTGGATATTCATGGTCATGTAGAACACATTTGTCCACAGCTGTGAACGTAATATCCATGTTGTCTTCATTTTTCACCTCTGCAATCCAGTTGTCGGGGTTTGCTGTATCGGGATATGCTCTTGTGCCATCTTCATTATCGCACAAACCAAAAGTATCAAGAGATATTGGCGGATTTTGGCAATCAGCTCTGAAAAAATTTAAACTCATAATTCTTGCTCAATCTCTAAAAGGGTATCAAACATTTCGTTGCCGTGTCGTAATGATTCATTCAAATAGTTTTTGTCTGAAGGAATGCCTTCAGGATTAGGCAACTTTTTAATAGTTCCAGTGGCTTCGTTTAATTGATAAATGACTACTTCAGATGCAGAAACAAGAGACTTTCTGGAAATTATTTTTTCCATTTTTTCAATTAGTGACACAGCGTTTTTATTGCCACTAATTTTTCTTTTAAGAAATTCAGCTTGTACCGCAATACTTATATAGTTAACTAAATACGGACTATGAGTTGTCATAATTAATTTGTTGCCTGAATTCATATTGTTGAACTCAAACAATTTTTTTAACATTTCCCATTGGGAAGATGGAAATAGATTTTGTTCAGGTTCTTCAACAATGTTAATAAAAGCACTTTTATTAAATCTTTTTGAAAGGGCTGATATAGCAACTCTTTTTTGTTCATCAGTTAAATTTTTGTCTGCTCCAATCGCTTCTGCATTTTTTCTAAATCTTTCTATCTCGTCACTACTAACACCCTCTTTATTATCGCTTTGTCGTTTAACAGAATTTGATAGAAACCATGAAACTAAAAACAATGGAACAAGTGATTGAAATCCACTTGATGCCTCTGTAAGTTTCAATTTATATTCCCTTCCCTTAAGATTAACAGTATCATTAAGCTTATCATACTCAACAATAACTTCATTAACTGGAAGACTAATCATTCCTTTCAGTTCATTCTTTGCATTGTCAAACTCTGTAACAAATTCAACAAGGGAATCGGAAGTTAATTTTAAAGCTTTTGCTTTTTTTACATTTGCAATAAAGTTTCTTTCTGCTGGAACATACATTATTTGAGGTAATGGATAGTTTCCTTTATTTGCTTCTAATATAGAAAAGTTGCCATTCTCATATTTGAAATAATATGAGTCACCTTTATACTCAATTAGAGTTTTATCTGTTTTTCCAGAAGTTGCGAAGTAGTTTTCTAAGCGATGGTATGATAAGTATTGTTTTTTAAGTTTGCCTTTTCTTTCAAAATGTTTAATATCATAATCTCCTCTTGTGAGCGCTTTTTCAATCCATGTAAAGGTTGAGATTAATTTTGCAATAGTGCTTTTGCCACTTCCTTGATTACCAATAAAAAGTGTTACTTTCTTTATTTCAATCCATTCATCTCCTAATCCTTCCTTTATAGGTCCAAAATGTTTTATTTTTATTTTGCTCATTAATTTGTAAAGTTTGTAAATTTTCGTAGCGAAGTTAGAAATTTTTAACCGTAATAACCCCATTCTGCTCATTGACAGAATATGTTTGAAGTGTCGCCATAGGGTTGCGGCTAACTCACCGATTTATTTTACAACCCGAAATATAGCAAAAATCACTAGTATTCAAAATCACCTTTTCAGTGTTACTCATTTTTTATTATAGTTAGTACAATTCGATTTTTTAGCAATCGTTTTAACCGCTTATAACCAATTGTACTTTCAATCTTTTCCTGCTTGCGTTTTATTTCCAAACCTTATTTTAGCAAGAGATCATTACATCCACTTGTTTTATAAATTCATACGGCATGTCCGGTGATAGCATAATTTTTGTGCCGTCTTTTTTTGTAATTAAAACAAGCTGATCTCTTCTAGTAGCAAACCAATGTGTTCTTCCAATCTCTGTATCAAACTGACCAACGTATCCGAAAGCGCCGCCCTTGGTTTCCTTTTTTAATAAGTCATGATGAATTTTATCGACACGCCCAATGTCTTTGATGTTTATTTCAACATTTCCAATTCGCCTGCAAATGAGTATGCTATTTTTATTAATAGAATACTTCACGGTTTTTTTTAAGTAAGTAAATAAGAGGATCCCCATAAATACGATAAAACAACTGATAACAAAAACCTTGTTCATCCCAAATGCTAAAAAATAAAATGGCATTGAAAAAAATAAGAGCGCAACGCCCATCGTCCGTTTTCGTACAATTTCATCCATTGAAGTAGTAAAATCCATTTTCTATATTTAGTTTATGTCTTATTAATTTTGTCTCCACCGCGCCTACTCCGCACTTGTTTGTGTTATCGACTACAAGCAGTTTGCCGGTGATAATAACGGCAAAGGCGCAACGAAACCTTAGTTATTGTGGGGAGTAAATTTTTTTCTTTTATAAAATAACGTTGTTTTTGCTTGTATCGGGCTTTATGGTCACATCACGTTTAATACTGTCAAGAGGTAGTTGATACCATTCCGGCTGATAAGGATAGGGTAGACAGTCAAATGTGCGTGGGTAAGGGGGGCTGACAATTATTTTATATCGCTTTTCACCAAGAACTGTCTTAAAGGATTTCTTGGAAGTTAATAATTTATCTCCTTGAATTACTACTGTAATCTCATTAATTGGTTCAGGAATTTTTAAAAATTTGAATATCGCATGTTCGGTGGTATCGCCATTTATTCCATAATAACGTTTACCGTTAACTAAAATCTGCAATCTTTCCTCCTTATAAAGTGGTTTTGAACTTACGAGAATATTGGCTTCAAACCAATCCTCTGTTTCAAAATTCTTTTCTCTTTGTCCACAAGAGAATAACAGGAATAAAAAGAAGAAGTATTTGTACATATTTACCGCTTCTTTTTTGGAATGTCATTATCTGAATTCAATTTGCCATTCCAAAGATTGTTTAAAATCTGCTGAACTTGCCCTTGAGTTGCCTTTCCAACATTATTCATAAAGTATGATTTCTTTTCGTTGTCCGAAAGCATCATATTTATCGAACCTTGTTCTATAGCCCAAGAAGTATAGCCCATAAAATTTGCATCCAATACTAATGTTTGATTTGAAAACGGCTGAACTCCGACCGAAAACGGTTTACTATTTACAAAACTTTGTTTTGTTTTATCATCAAATTGCCAAGGATGGACAAGCCCCCCTGTGTGTCCAATTTCATGTACTAATGTTTTTGCGTCCTTGAAAACGCTTGTTTGTTCATTAATACTTTGTGCATTTATCCTAATGAACTTTCCGCCAGGAATTGCATCCCCACCTGTGTATCCACGTTCGTCTGACTTGAAATTTGTTGAAGATTGAATATCAATTAGACTTTCATGCCACTTTAGTTCGTCTGCTGATTTAATTTCCCTTAACTGCAAGTTCGCATGTACATTACCCTGTCCAAACACCTTCTCAAATGTTTTAACCTCATTAGCAATCATTTTTTTGATGTCAAACTTCTGACCAGAAGAATTCATTATTGCACCAGCAAAAGTCAATTTAATTTGAGTATTGCCATCTTTTCCTTTGAAGGTAGATACAATCCAATCTGCGCCGTCAGGGTCTATACGTATAATTGGATTATTTTCCACAAAATTATACGGTGAAGCATGGGCAAATTTGTCGGCTTTTGGGTCAACAGACATCCATCTAAAAACATTTTCAGGTGTTACTTTTATTCGCTCTTTGATAGAGCCATCCTTACTGATAAGTATAGCTATGTTATTTAGCCTATCGAAGGCTAATGATTTTATATGAGACGATGTATCGGCATTCTTAATATAAAGCATGTCTTCATGCTTGATTTCATATTTCACTTTAGTAGTATGACCAAAGATTTTATAAGGGTCGCTGTTTTGTCCAATGCCACCGTACGTCAATATCAGTGATATAATTAGTACAAAAAATTTTCTCATTTGAATTGATTTGTTATTTGCCGATAAGTTGCTTAGTTTGTTTTTCTTTCTCTATTGATTTTACCCATTCTTCATATTGTTCAGTAGGCATGTCTTTGTATCCTAATTCATCTATTTTAGAAAGTGTTTGTTTATATGATGCGTAATTCTTTTTCAGCATTTCAATGTCTGGCTTCGTTTTCTTTTTTCCCGTTTCGCCGATGTGCCTATAATAATTTGCCTTAGTCATTAATAGCGGAATGCATTTGGGGAAGTAAGTTAATGCGGTGTTAGCAACTTTCAAAACAAAACTATCATAGCCGTATTGGACTTTATATGCATTAGCTAAATCGAACATGGTTATTGCAACGCTTTGTTTCTGCGTTAGTGGTGTCATGTATGCACCACTTTTTAATGCTTCAACAGTTATTGCCATTTCTTTTATTATCCATTGGTCTCTTGGAAAGCCGCCGTTGGTTAATTCAAGATTTGTCCATTGTCCTTTTTCATCAAGATGCTTTATATAAAGGTGATTTGGGGCTAAAGCTAAAGATGCACTTGCACCAATTTCCTCGCATAGAATTTTATAGTATGTCGGCATTGAATGACAGTTGCCACTTTTGGTCTTCATAAGTTTTGTTACGAACATTTTTGAGAAGTCTTTGTCGCCCATGAAATCATCAAAGTCATAGGTGTAAGGTTTGTAATTGTTAATTGGCAAACTGTCCGTCATGTAAGTAAAAACTGCCCAATTACCTGATGTCTTAAACTTTTCAAGTCTACGTTGTTTGATAAGTGCTTTCAGTTGTTGTCCTGTCGCCGTAATAATGCTGCAAAATGTCTGGTAGTTGAGAGTGCCTTTAAAATAAGCGTTCTCTGTCACAAAGACGGCTCTTTTGAAGTCAACTGGTTTCTGTCCTTTGAGCATTTGTAGTTGTTCTGCAAATGCTTGTTGATAAATCTTCTTTGGGTCGTTCTGTCCTGCTGAACGAAGAAAGAAAACTGAAATTAAAAGTATTGTCGTTAATATCCGATTCATATGCAGGGTTGTTTTATTTCTGCCACTCCAAAAATAACCTCAACTTTTCAACACACAAAATTATTTTTCTAATTTGTTAATTTATTCAAAAACAAAGACTATCAGCATAACGGCGAGACAAGTTCAAATTGCACAACACCACTTTTTATTCATTCATCCTGCCCCATTACACCCCCTTCCCCCCCCACAAAAAAATAATACCCATTACCCTAAACCCTCACCCAACAGGTAAATAGGTATCCCTTATCCTACAAAAACTACCCAACACCTAATAAAACAACCCCAACATTTGCCATTTCCTTTTGCATAGCTGCAAACAAATACTGCCACTTTGGCGCA
>JANMZN010000363.1:0-3860 GCA_031383285.1 Segetibacter sp. | reverse complement strand
GCCATATTTTAATTCTATACCCCAAATATCTGTACTATCATATCCTTTCTTCAAAAATTTAAGTGGTAAGTCTTGCCATGAGCTATCCATCATTTTATGATGAACGTAAACTTTTTTGTTAATGCCAAGATTTTTCACTTCGGCATAAAATGATTTTTCTTTATTGTACGCACCAGCATAAACCCAAGCATAAATGGACCATGATTTTAGCAACTTTACTTTTTCTTGGTTTATCAATCGCAGGCTGCTTGATGCAGCATCAAATAGCGAATTTTCATTAGGGTTAATTGATACTGTTGTGACATCTTTTTTACAAGAATTAAAAACAACCAATAAACAAACAATGGCAATTATATTTTTCATTAGAAGAAAATATTTTTGCGAAGATATAAACTAATGTGTAAATTTTACACATTTAATTGTGCCTAACCCTTTATCCTCCTTTTATTTGAATTCCTACTGATAATTCATGTCCAACTTTTACCTAAAAAAAATACCCCTCAGTACGAGGAGTATTTTAAGATTATCAAAGAAAAAAAATTACTTTTTACCAATTACATAGCCGATTTTAAAATTGAATGTAAAAAATCGGTCATTATTGCTTGCATCTCCCCTGGCTTTACCAGTAAGATTTTTGCTTGTTAATTCTTTATAAGATGACGCCATCATCATAGCATGAACTTGTTGCTTTTGTGCTACACTACCTTTTAAAATATTGGGATCTACATAAGTTTTGCTTACATCATCCAAGTAATCAGTATTTGTATAACGATAAACTACTTCTATCCTTGCATTTATCATCGGCGAAAGTTGATATGTAGTGCCAATACCAACAGGAATAGACATTGCAGTCAAGCTATATTACTTTCGATCAGGATATTGTTTTGAATTTTGGCCTTCAGTATGCAATTTTCTTAAACTGACCCATTCACCATTGCACCAAGCTTTTGGAAAAAATGAGAACATTCCTACACCAGCCATAAGGTAAGGTGTAACTTTTAATGGCTTCTTAAATTTGAATAAAGAAGTTGGATAAAAAGTAGTTAATAAAGAAGCTTCGTAAATATGACTTTTAAAGTTGAGGTTACGCGTATTGATATGCTTAGAATTACTGTTTACGTCATTTGCAGCCACTACCCCATTTGTAAATTCCAACTTTGCCCCTATCAAATTTTTATAAGTAACCTGACCATATAAACTAACATTTAGTTGGGTTAAATTCCAATCATAATAGAGGGGATTAAGGTTTGACCCTTTTTTTGAACCAACATCAGTTGCTGCATTCATAAGCCCCGAACTAAGGCCAACCTCATAAGTTAGTTGTGAAAAAGACTTAACAGAAAGAAGCAAAATGCTCATTGCTAAGAAAAAGTGTTTCATAGTATTAGATTAATTGTGATTAAAAGCTATTCATTAAAACAAAAGGTTTTGATGTTTATTGTTTTCCGATTGTGTACATGGCTATCATAAATCAGAACCTTTTAATGTTTGGAACTGACATAATTTGATTAAAAACAAAATATTACATAAATATGGTGGAGTCCTCGGCACTACAAAAATAAAAATCAATGACAATATTTTTAAATGTTACATATGCCCATTTTTCCAAACCAAAAACTACATCATGAATAATTTAGTCTTTTTATTTTTCGCACAATGCCTTTGCCATGCTGCAATCGCTCTAAATATCGGAATTGGCACTGCTAATCCAGATGCCAATTCAGAGTTAGATGTTAGCCGCAATAGTAAAGGAGTATTAATACCTCGCCTTACAGAATTGCAGAAATTTAAGTTTAAGTCTCCTGCAACCGGGTTGCTGATTTACAATACAACAGCGTGTAGTTTCGAGTATTACAATGGTAGTGCTTGGGAAAGTATTATTGGAAGTAGCAGCAACTATTGGGATAAGAACGTAAATAATATTTACAAAAGCAATAGTGGCAATGTTGGCAATGGAACAACAACACCACGGTACGCCTTAGCGTAGACAGTAGCACACTTGGAAACTATCGCATGTGAATAGGGCAAGGCAGGTATGTGTCCAACTGCCCAACTGTTAAAATTAGAGATCTTTTACGTTTTTAAATTCAAGAGCAATTACTTGTTTGAATTATGGGGTGCTTGCTCCGAAAACTGATTTTACATATTTTTTTACTTCCAAAGCTGTTTGTACCAAACCTGTCAAGGGATTGTACAAAGTGGGGTTACGATTTATTCTTGCATTACTCCAACTGGTAAAGCCGATTATTAAGTCGGTGTTAGAAGATTTTAAATTGTCTAATTTGGTTTGAAGTGTCGCCGTTTTTAACTCTGTTTCGTTTGGCTTGCAATTAGCATCTTGTGAAACTGTTTCTATCATTTTTGTAAACTGGCCTATTAATTTATCATAACTCTGCTGACTTGTAGAAATTGTTTTGTCTGTTGGTGTTGGTGCATTTGGGTCGGCTGATGCTTTTGGTGTTTTTGTACCGCCGTTTGCTTTTGCACCTTGTATTTTTCGGTTATTGGTCTTTGCATTAGCAACTGCTAAAGCTGTTGCACCCTAAACGGCTAAGGCGTTAACAACCTTTGTAGCCAATGGTTTCAAGTCTTTAAATGCTAACTGTCTTGCGTTAGTTGAATTGTCAAAACTTGTTTTGTTTGTTTTTGCTTGTTGCAAACTTGCTTTAGCGTTTGTTTGTAAGTCTTTCAATTTTGCAATCGTTAAAGCATCTTTACTTGGATTATAAGTTGCTCCATACCCATTGCAAAGTGAAATTAAATCTTCAAAGTTGGCCACGTTTTTGATGTGCCCTGTTTCTGATATACTTGGCATAGCATTAAGTTTTAAGTGGTTAAAAATTGTTTGTTAAAAATAAGAAATAATTTTAAAATTTCATACGCTGTATCCTTACTGCATTTAGTATAGCTAATAATGCTACACCAACATCTGCAAAAACTGCTTCCCACATTGTGGCAAGTCCACCTGCACCTAATACTAATACAATGGCTTTTACTACAAATGCAAGGGCGATATTTTGCCAAACAATTTTCTTTGTTTGCTTACCTATGTTTATTGCCATTGCAATTTTACTTGGTCTGTCGTCTTGAATTACAACATCGGCGGTTTCAATTGTAGCATCACTTCCTAAACCACCCATTGCAATGCCCACATTACTTAACGCTACTACTGGTGCATCGTTTACGCCATCGCCTACAAAGGCTACAGTTTGCTTTTGGTCTTTAATATCTTTTACTTTATTTACTTTATCCTCTGGTAACAAATCGCCGAAGGCATTTAGAATTCCTAATTTGTCTGCAACGAATTTTACTACGCTGCTTTTATCGCCACTTAACATGGTAGTGCTTACGCCTAATGCTTTTAATTTGTCAACGGCTTCTTGTGCATCTTCTTTTATACTGTCGGCAATGGTGAGATAACCTGCAAATTTTTTGTCGTAGGCAATGGCTATTAAAGTGTAAACAATTGTGTTGGGGTCTATGTCGTATTTGATGGAAAATTTATCCATCAATTTAAAATTACCTACTAATAATTCTTTACCGTTTATCACGGCTTTTAATCCATGCCCTGCGGTTTCTTCTACGTTGGTTAATTTTATTTCTGTATTTATTTTACCAACAAATTGTTGAATGGCTGTTGCAACTGGATGTGTGCTTTGGCTTTCCAAAACATTTACCATTGCTAAAATTTCATCTTTATTAAATTCAGGTTTTATAACTACTTCCTGTACTTTGAAAACCCCTTCTGTCATTGTGCCTGTTTTATCCATCACCACATTTTGAATGTTTGCAATGATGTCTAAAAAATTGCTGCCTTTAAATAATATTCCGTTTTTACTGGCTGCACCTATGCCGCCAAA
>JANMZN010000355.1:0-4796 GCA_031383285.1 Segetibacter sp. | reverse complement strand
ACCATCAAAGGAAAAATTACCAGAACAGCATTGATACTTTTGGGCAAGGAAGAAGGCGAGCATTTTTTAGGTTCAACAGTAAAAATCCGCTGGAATTTGAAAACTGTAAAAAACGAAGACAAAGATTTCGATGTGTTTTCTATCCCTTTTATTGTATCGGTAGATGAAGTATATAGCAAAATCAGAAATCTAAAATACCGCTATTTAAGGGACGGAACTTTATTTCCCGATGAGTTTTTGCGTTACGATCCATTTAGTATCAGAGAACCTTTAAATAATGCTATTGCACACCAGGATTACTCAAAAGGCGCTTACATAAATGTAGTTGAGTTTGAAGACGACCACCTTGTTTATACCAATGTAGGAAGCTTTTTGCCAAAGTCGGTAGAAGATGTTGTGCTGCAAGATGCACCACAAGAAACCTATAGAAATCCTTTCTTAGTAGCTGCTATGAAAAATCTGGATATGATAGAAACGCAAGGTGGTGGCATTCGTAAAATATTCAATTTTCAAAGGCAACGTTTTTTTCCGATGCCCGATTACGACTTCAATGAAGGCAAAGTTAAGATTACCATTACGGGCAAAATTTTAAATGAAGATTTTGCCCGTATTCTTATCAAAAATCCTGAACTAAGTTTACACGATATCTTACTATTGGATAAAGTGCAAAAACAAAAACCTGTTATGGATGATGAGTATAGTTATTTAAAAAAGCAGCGGTTTGTTGAAGGCAGAAAAAGTAATCCTTTTCTTTCTTACAAAGTAATTGAACCTACAAATGACCCACAATTAAAAGCTGATTATATCAAAAACAGAGGCTTAGACGATGACTTTGCAAAAAAATATTTGTATGATTACATTAAGCTTGGGAAAGTGCAACGAAAGGACATTGAAAAGTTCATCTGGGAAAAATTGCCAGACGTTTTGGATGAAACAAAAAAGAAAAATAAAGTAAAAAACTTATTGCAAGAATTAAGAAAAGAGGGCAAAATACAATCGCCTGAACATGGTTTTTGGGAGATTATTTAGACGGCATTAATCGGCTTTTAGACGACTTCAGACAACTTTTAGACAACTTTTAGACAACTTTTAGACGACTTTTAGACAACTTTTAGACAACTTTAGACGACTTTTAGACGACTTTTAGGCGAACCCGATTGAACTTAATAGAACCTACAAGAACCTACAAGAACTTACAAGAACTTTTAGGGGAAACAAGAGGAATTCAAGGGGAAACTTAGGGGATTTTAGGGGAAATTGTACCTGTTTAAATGACTGACAACCATGATTGTAATTAAGTTTATCCAACCATAAGTAGCTGTATGCACTAACACACAATAAAGAAAACAACATAATGAACCTAACCGATACCGATAAAAACAGAATCATAGAATTGATAAAGGCAGGCCAAAAACTGCCCAAAGAATACATCTATAAACTGTTTGCCGACGAAGAAGATGTATTTCTTTTTTGGAATGGACGTAAAGAAGACACCACCAACATTGCCCTGCCCTTTCACAGCATAGAACATATAGACGAGCCACGAAAAGAAGCCAAAAAAGGCGGCGATGCATTGTCTATGTTTGAAACCGATTTTAGAGGAAGACAACTAAAAGGCTGGACAAACAAATTGATTTGGGGTGATAACAAACTCATTCTTTCCAGTTTGGCTAATGGGCCAATGAGAGAAGAAATAGAAAAGGAAGGCGGCCTAAAACTCATTTACATTGACCCGCCATTTGCCGTAGGTGCCGACTTTGGTTTTAATATAGAAATAGGTGGCGAAACAGCCGAAAAGAAACAAAGCATTATTGAAGAGATTGCTTATCGTGATACTTGGGGCAAGGGAATTTCATCTTATCTAAGTATGATGTATGAAAGAATCAAATTGATGCACAAACTTTTAACTGTTGATGGAAGTATCTATGTTCATTGTGATGGAAGAGTTAATAGTTATATGAGAATGATACTTGATGATGTTTTTGGCAATCAAAATTATAGGAATGAAATAACTTGGGTACGTTCAACAAATCCCAAAGGGTCACAGCATGAATCAATAAATTTTGATATATTCACAGATTCCATACTATTTTATTCTAAGTCAGAAACTGCATATTTTAATTATGATGATATAAGAATTCCATATTCAGCAGCAGAGTTAGCTGAAAAATATAAATATAAAGACGAGAAGGGAAAATATTATGACGGCCCTGTAGAAAGGTCACTTACTATGGGACCTAGACCTACGATGGTTTATGAATATAAAGGATATACTCCTAAAATTTGTGGCTGGCGTATGGAAAAAGATAAATTAGTTAAACTTGACGAGGCAGGTAATTTGGGGTGGACAAAAAACGGGAAGCCGTTCAGGAAACTAAGACCAGAGGATGATAAAGGAAAACCGATTGGGAATATTTGGAACGATATTTCTGTAATTAATTCACAAGCAGATGAAAGGTTAGGTTACCCTACTCAAAAGCCAGAAGCCCTTTTGGAAAGAATAATAAAGGCATCTTCCAAAGAAGGTGACTTAGTAGCTGATTTCTTTTGTGGTAGTGGAACAACAGCAGCGGTGGCAGAAAAATTGGGACGTAAATGGATTACAACTGATTTAGGAAGATTTTCAGTTCACACAGCAAGAAAGCGTTTAATTGTTGTACAAAGGGAAATGCAAGCAAGCGTAAAAGATTTTAGAGCTTTTGAATTGCTAAACCTTGGTAAATATGAACGCCAGTTTTTTATGGACGACCTAAGCCCCCAAACCCCCGAAGGGGGCTTAACAGCCAAAGAGGATTTATTTATCAATCTTATCCTTGATGCCTACAAGGCAAAGCGGCTCTCCCCCTTTGGGGGAGCTGGAGGGGGCTTCTTACACGGTAGCAAAGCAGGTCGTTTTGTACATGTTGGCCCTTTAGATGTGCCGGTAACACAAAGCCGTTTGATGGATATTTTTGAAGAATGCCGTCAGAAACTATACACACAGGTTGATGTGTTGGGTTTTGAATTTGAAATGGGTTTAACGCCACAATTTATTCAAGAACTAAAAGAAAAAGGCGTTTCTGTTACATTGAAATACATTCCTAAAGATGTGTTTGATAAACGAGCCGTTGAAAAAGGACAAGTAAAATTCTTTGATGTAGCTTACCTAAACACCAAAGAAAAAATAGTCTCCTCCCCTTCGGGGAGGTCGGGTGGGGCTTTAACCATTGAACTAACAGACTTTGTTACTCACTACACCCAAGACGATATTGAAGAACTGCAACAATCTATGAGAGCAGGAAGTAAAGTTGTAATTGAAGACGGGCAAATTTTCAAAATTGAAAAGGATAAAAACGGAATTATCACCCGAACAGTGCTAACTAAAAATTGGTTCGACTGGATTGACTATTGGGCAATCGATTTCAATTACGAAGACAAAAAAGAAATCATTAAAATCAAAAACGAAAAAGGCGAAATTGAAGAAAAATGGAGTGGCAACTATTTGTTTGAAAACGAATGGCAAAGTTTCCGCACCAAGAAAACACCAACACTTGAATTTACAAGCATTGCCCACGAATACAAGAAAATAGGGAAATACAAGGTAATGGTAAAAGTGGTGGACATTTTAGGAATTGATACAAGTAAAATAATTGAGGTAAATATTAAATGAGGAAAGAAGCAAAACACCTTTATCAGAAAGCAATAGACTCATTGACTTTGAGTATTGAGCTTTTTAACCGACCAAATGATTGCGGGCGGACACACGGTGTTTTGATTTTTCTTGACCATTCATTTGAAATGCTTTTAAAAGCAAGCATAATTGACAAAGGAGGAAAGATTAAAGAAAAGGGTGCAAAAGAAACTATTGGCTTTAGTGCTTGCTGTCGAAAAGGTTTTAGCGATTCTTCAATAAAATTCTTGAATGAAACGGAAGTTTTAACACTGCAAACAATAAATGGGTTGAGGGATGCAGCCCAGCATTACACACTTGAGATGTCTGAACAGTATCTTTATTTCCAAGCACAAGCAGGACTTACATTATTCCGTGACATAGTTAAAAGGGTTTTTACTGTTGATTTTCGCCGTGGTTGGTGTTCTTCACCAACCACTACGCAGATGTGAATATAAACAGGCTATTGATTAATTTAGTTTATGCTAACAAGCGATTTCTACCCGGACTTTTTTACAGCTACCATTCTCGAATGGAAGAAATTGCTACAACCAGATAAATTTAAAGATGTAATAATAAATTCACTACGGTTTCTGGTACGTGAAAACCGAGTAAGGGTGTATGCATTCGTTATTTTGGACAATCACATTCATATCATTTGGCAGGCAATGGGCAATCATGTACCCAAGGACATTCAACTATCTTTTATGAAATATACCGCTCAAATGATGCTGAAGGAATTGCGTAATAACCATCCGCAAGTATTGGAGCAGTTTGAAGTGAAAGCGAGTGAAAGAATACATCAAATTTGGGAACGAAGACCTTTGTGTACATCATTGTGGAATCAGCAGGTGTTTAAACAAAAGCTAGACTATATCCACAACAACCCGGTAGAAGCTGGTATCTGTGAATACCCGTACAACTATAGGTATTCTTCAGCATCTTTTTATTTTGGAAAAGAAAATGAGTGGGAGTTTTTATCTCATTATCAGGGATGAGAAGTAGAAGTGGTTGGTGAAGAACAGTCGAGTAAGCAAGGGCATTTCAGCCCAAGCTTCTCACAGAACCGTACTTGAGCCTCTCAACTCATACGGCTCTTGTTATCCATCATGCTTTTACTCCCAATCGCCAATGGTAGAATAGTGCA
>JANMZN010000239.1:0-9436 GCA_031383285.1 Segetibacter sp. | reverse complement strand
AAAACACAAAAAGCCTCACTCACCTTCTTTGAAATTCGGGTGAACCAATAATAATACCTACCACTTGCGATAGCATGGAATTGGTACCTAGCATTTCAGGTTGGTTTCCTTGCCTTCTCCTACCCTCTTTAAATTTCGATTGCATCTCATCCATTGAAGCATCATCCATCATAGCACCATCGATGGTATTTTGCTCCCCTTGCTTAGAAACTGGTGTAGCAGATGCGGCTTGGTCTATTTTATTCACTAAGGACGGATCGCTTAGTAATGGTTTGAGTCGCTTAATTGTCTCATCCATGTTCCTTTCAGGCATGATCAGTTTGCTATACTTTACTAAAGCATCTTCTGCGCTCTCAGGTTCATGATTATTGTTCAATTCAAGTAAATTGATTTTTATCCCGTTGATTTTATTATTTGCCAATGCCAAACCAAAATTCATTCGGTTTAATAGCGATCCGGTATTTATCCAATATTGCCCATTGTCAGGAAAACCGGTTGGTGCCTGATAATAATATAATTTTTGCCCCATTTTCTCAATCGCCTGATACAAAGCATAAGGCATTTGAACGTCTGCATTCATGCTTCTTACAGAACTAATGGCTAACTCAAAAGGTGATTTCGTTTTTGCCCTTAATGCTTCTTTACTCCAGAACTCAGGTGAAGTAACCATGCTTAACAAGACTTTCTTTATATCTCCATCAGTGTGAAGAAAAATGTTTGTCATTGCTATGACCAATTTATCAGATGGATTGTCTTTTACAAATCTTGCTGCAATTTTTTTGCAAATATACTTTGCAGTAGATGGATGATGTGCAAGCATTTTCAACAATTGAAGTCCTTCATCATATCCACCACCTACAGGGAACGTTTTACCCAACACTACCTTCTCAGAATTATCATGTCTATTGTTTGCAAATAAAAAATCACCTTCATGTACAAAACCTCTGCTAGCCAGATTTTCCTCTCCTACAGATTCTATCAACTTTTTAATGTTATTTCCTTGTCCATATTCTCCATTTGGGTACAATGTCCATCCCGTTAGAATTTTTGCTGCATTTGTCACATCCCGTTGGGTGTAACCACCATCTACACCAAGTGTATGAAGTTCCATCACTTCTCTAGCGTAGTTTTCATTTAATCCTTGCCCTTTTTTTGCTTTACCCAATTTCTGAATGAGTTCACTAGCAGCAGAATCACCTAAACGCTCTCCCATCTTCTTAGCAATTCTGCTTCTAAAGCGGTCATTAGTTGCCAGGTCTGTAGAACTGTTGGTTCCAGCACTGCTAAAATTGTCAAGATACATGAGCATTGCAGGAGATTTTGCTGTAGCTAATAACAAATCTTCAAACTTTCCGGTTACATTTGGTCTTATTACGTCTCTTTCATAAGCGGGTACAAACTCCGCACATTGATTTTTTGATAGAGAAACATTGAAATGATTAAACCAAAAGTCCGTCAATAATTCTTGCAATTGATTATTAGAGTAAACAGCCCTTAATATTTTCTGACTCGCAAATTGCCGAAAAAGTTCTTGCTGCGGCTTAAATCCTTTTTGTTTATAATAAGGTTCTAGTAGTTTTCTATATTCTTTTTTATCAGCTACATCTGCTTTATCTTTTTGGATAAAACCATCATTTTCTGCCATTTTAAGCACTTGAACTGCCCGAGGGTATATCTCCAAAACTTCCTTATTGGTTAATTTTAATGCATCAAATGATTTCAGGCGTTCATTTACATTTTCATCTGGCAATGAACCTTCTAATTGCTTTAAAAACCATTTTTCAAGTCCAATTTTTAAAACCTCATCGACTTCTCCTGGCTTGGCACCAAATGTAAAACGACCAAGCAAATGTGCTGCTGCCTGCCTTTCAGTCAAACCTTCACTTTTATAAGAAAATTGTATTTTTTTCTCGCTGCCATTGTTATTGAACCCAAACAAAGTAGGCAGGACAAAAAGTAAAGAAAAAGCAATTGTTAGTTTAAAATACTGTTTCATAGTGAATAATTGAAACTTAAAGATCTTATGACTTTGCCATAAGCATTTGGTTTAACTTATTTCTCAAAATAAAAATATTGCAAAACTATTTCTTTAATCTACGAAGTCGGTGAGCAGTCAATTCCCACAATACTATTCCTGCAGCAACCGAAATATTAAGTGAATGCTTCATTCCTTGCTGCGGTATTTCTATACTTCCATCAGTCAATGGCAATACCTCATTACCAACACCTTCAACTTCATTACCAAAGACTACCGCTATTTTATCCTCCTCGTTAAATAAAAAATGCTCAAGTGAAATACTGCCCTTAGTTTGCTCTACTGCATACACCCGGTAACCATTTTGCTTTAGTTGTGCAACGGTTTCTAATGTAGAAGGAAAATACATCCAGTCAACAGAATCAGTAGCTCCTAATGCCGTTTTGTTAATATCCCGATGAGGGGGGTGTGGCGTAATTCCGCAAAGAAAAATTGCTTCTATCAAAAACCCATCAGCAGTTCTGAATACACTGCCCACGTTGTGCATGCTACGGATATTATCTAGAACGACAATAATGGGTGTTTTGGTGGCACTTTTATATTCATCAACTGACTTTCGCCCCAATTCTGCCATACTTAACTTTCGCATATAGCAAAAGTAACTATTGGAAAACTAATGTAGCTTTTCATAAAATGACTTTGCAAATTTGTTCAATTTCCCTGTGAAAAATAGATGAATAACTATTAACAATAGCATAAAATTTACAGGTAATTCACATGGTGTGTATAATGTAGTACGGTATTTGAACTATGAATAAATAAATTTGGAAATAAACCTAAGGCTGATGAAAAAAATTATCAGCCAATTTATAAACTAAAAAAAACATACAATTTGACAGACACAATTATTAATCTTGAAACAGTAAATCCGATTGAGTTTTTTGGTGTAAATAATGGAAAGCTGGATTTACTTAAAAAGAAATTTCCCCTTTTAAAAATTTTAAGTCGAGGAACGCAATTAAAATTAAGCGGAGCCTCGGAACAAATTGACAATGCAAAGGAGAAAATTGACCTTATTCTCCAATATCTTGAACGAAATGGTCATCTTAGCGAAAATTATTTTGAACAAATTTTAGGTGGTGACGATGCCGAAGTTATTGACAACTTCATTGATCGAAATCCGAATGACATTCTCGTATTTGGGCCAAATGGAAAAACTGTAAGGGCAAGAACTGCGAATCAGAAGCGAATGGTTCAAGCAGCTGATAAAAACGATATCATTTTTGCCATCGGACCTGCAGGAACAGGTAAAACTTATACAGCAGTTGCACTTGCTGTCAGAGCTTTAAAAAACAAAGTAGTTAAAAAAATTATTCTTACCCGACCAGCAGTTGAAGCCGGTGAAAACTTAGGATTTTTGCCCGGAGATTTAAAAGAAAAAATAGATCCTTATTTACGCCCACTTTATGATGCGCTAGATGACATGATCCCTGCCGACAAACTAGGATATTACATGAGCACTCGTACTATTGAAATTGCACCTTTGGCTTATATGCGAGGTCGTACGCTAGACAATGCATTTATAATTTTAGATGAGGCGCAAAATACAAACGACTTACAATTGAAGATGTTTCTAACCCGAATTGGGCCAAGTGCAAAAGCAATTATTACCGGTGATCCAACCCAAGTAGACCTTCCAAAAAATCAGAGAAGCGGACTTGAAAAAGCTACCCGTATATTGAAAAATGTTGACGGAATAGCACATATTGCTTTAGATGAAGAAGATGTTGTTCGCCATAGATTGGTAAAAGCAATTATAAAAGCTTACGAAAAGGATAAAGAATTGGAACAGCCAGATTATAGAGATCACCATCGGCCATAGTATTATCACCATCAAAGAGGTTGCAAAATGCAGCCTCTTTGATTTTTACAATCGATCTAATTACATTTCAAATTCGTTTACCTTTACCGGCTATTAATGCATCCATGAAATATTTCATCTCACTTTTTTTTCTTGTAACTTTTATTTCTTGTAATGAAACCGAAGAATTTCAACAACCAGAAAATGCATTGGATGCAGGAAGAGAATTTATTCAATACTCTTTGCAAGGCAAATTCACTACAGCAAATAAATACATGCTACAAGATGAAGAAAACCAATATTGGCTGAGCAAATGGAGCGGTGAATTTAATAAGATAACTGAGCAAGAGAAAGCATCTTACAACAAAGCCTCTATTAATATTTCAGAAGTAGCCGATGTAGTAAAAGACAGCGTTACTGTAATCAGTTTTAGCAATTCTTACAGAAAAATTCCGCAGAAAATAAAAGTAATAAAGAAGAGCGGTAACTGGCTAGTTGATTTCAAGTACACCTTTTCAGGTAACTTATAAATAAGGTCGTTTTTTCATTCACTATAAGTAATTCGTAACATTGCAATATATCTGCAAATAAAAAATAAAAATGGAAAGAGTAACAAACGTACTTCACCCATGGCACGGTGTAAGCTATGGAGACCAGGCACCAAGATTTGTAAATGCTATTATTGAAATTCCGCAAGGCTCTCATGCAAAATATGAAATTGATAAACCTTCAGGTTTGCTCAAATTAGATAGGGTTATTTATTCTTCTTTTTTCTACCCTACCAATTATGGATTTATTCCTCAAACTTATGGCGATGATAAAGATCCATTGGATATCCTGGTACTATCCAGCCTTAGTATCCAACCATTGTGCCTTGTAAATGCAAAAGTTATCGGGGTTATGCAGATGGTGGACCAAGGCGATGCAGATGATAAAATCATTGCGGTAGCAACCCATGACCCTTCCATCAATTATATTAATAACATAGAAGAATTACCCAAACATTTTTTTGGCGAACTCCGGCATTTCTTTGAAGAGTATAAACGACTGGAAAACAAATCTGTGGTAGTAGAAGAGTTTCAGGATAAAACGGTTGCACTACAAATTATCCAGAATGCAATTGATCTTTACGCAGAAACATTTCTAAATAAGAAATAAGACTGAAAAGGGCATAAAGGAATATCCAAACCTGCTTATTCTTTTTTTGTTTCACCTAGCTTGTGGATTATCACTTTTAGTGCATCTTAAAAAAAGTACTCTAAACTGAAATGTGTTTAAAGACGTTTACTCCCATATAGAAGATAAAGAATTGCTAGATCGCTATTTCGTTGATAATGATAATAAGTGGATCGGTATTTTGCTACAGCGTTATACTATGCTGCTCCTTGGTGTATGCATGAAATACCTGAAAAATGAAGAAGAAGCCAAAGATGCAGTTCAGCAGATATTTCTAAAAGTCATAACAGAAATCCCCAAATACAAGATTACCTTTTTTAAGAGTTGGCTATATATGGTAGCCAAAAATGTTTGTCTTATGCGCTTGAGAAAAAGGCAAGAACATATCCCAATTGAGTTGACAGATCAGGTAATACAAACAGACGATACGCCTTCAAAAGAAGCATATATAGAAAAAGAAAGAACGCACACTTTTATTGATGAAGCTTTAAATGAATTAAATGTAGAGCAAAAACAGTGTGTATCTTTATTCTACCTGCAGAAGCAATCATATCAACAAATAACTGCAACAACTGGTTTTACTTTATTGCAGGTAAAAAGTTTTATTCAGAATGGCAAAAGAAATCTGAAAATGATCGTAGAAAAGAAAATGAAACAATAATGGCAAACCTCAACGACATATTTGCAAATGAAGATGAGCAATTAAGTGAAGATGAATTGCTGAAATACCTGAATGCTGAAATTTCCGAATCAGAAAAACAGGCTATAGAACAAAAAATGGCTTCTTCATTTTTTGATTCAGATGCAGCAGAGGGGCTGCAACAAATAAAGAATGTCAACCTTATCCAACAAAATGTAGCTCAACTAAACAAAAAACTTCGTAACCAACTAAGAATTAGAAAAACACGAAATAAACTGTCGGACAAAACTATGCAATGGATCATTTTGGCAATTATCCTTGTCTTGTTTACCTGCATTACCACTTATGGAATTCTTCGGTTATTACACCATTAGCATTCAACTCCTATATTCTAAGTTATTACAAAGAACAAAATCATGTTTTATTATTTAGAATATTAGTAACTTGTATGAAAAGAATTAACATGAAAAGTGTATTATTATACGCATTTACTATCATGTTGTACCAACAACTAATGGCACAAAGTGACACAAGTAAAATAATTGAAGCATCCTCCAGCTCAGGCAGGCTTTGGAGTGTTGGGTTTTTGATTGCATTTGTAATTGGAATTGCCCTATATTTCATTATAAAAAAGAACCCAAAAAAAGACGCAGTCAGGTAATTATTTGGAAGTTCTGGTACCAAACAACAGGCTACCAATTCTTACCATATTGCTTCCCTCTTCTATTGCCATTCTATAATCACCGCTCATACCCATTGAAAGTATTGAAAAGTGAATGTTGGAGGAATTAATATGCTTATGTTTTTCAAATAATTGTTTCATATATTTCATTTCTCGTCTCACACTATTTGCGTCATCGCTAAAGCTGGCCATACCCATCAAGCCTGTAACATTTACATTAGAAAATTCGGCAGCATTATTATAGATTGTATTTAGTGCAACATCCAATTCGACCTCATCCATTCCAAACTTTGTTTCTTCCTGAGCTATATGAATCTGCAATAAGCAATCCATCAATTTATTGCATTTACCTGCTTGCTTATTTATTTCACGCAATAATTCAAGGCTATCTACACCATGAATAAGATGAACAAAAGGAGCAATATACTTGACCTTATTTTTTTGAAGGTGGCCGATGAAATGCCAACGTATATCGCCAGGAAGAATTTGTTGTTTTTCTAAAAGCTCCTGAACATAATTTTCACCAAAATCTCTTTGACCCATTTGGTACATAGCAGAAATATCTGCAACAGATTGCAGTTTACTAACTGCAACTAGTTTTGCATGCTGTGCATGGAGCTTTTCATTAATCGTCTTGTAATTCAGTTCATTTACTGCCATAAAACTCAGTTCTCAGATAGCAAATGTAAATGCAATTGAATTGACAACTTTATATTTCCGATTTTGATATGAATTGGTTGGCATTTTACACAATTAAATACACCGAAATTCAGAAAAACAACAGGAATAATAAAAATCATGGTATAAACAACTAAATGAAATCAAATAAAATTTTAGTAACTGACTCTTGCAGGAATATAGATATTTGCACTCAATTAATAATAATGGAACCAATTTCAGCATATCAGAAAAATATTTTAGGTCTTCAACTTCCAACAGATCCACGTTGGGTTGATCTGGCTAATATTTCATTAGAAGAAATATTAACTGACCACGCATATTGCGAACAAAAGGCAGCTACTAGTTGCATATCACTTATTCAAAGATACTCTGATAAAGAAAAGCTTGTAAACGAGCTAGCTCCTATTGTTACAGAAGAATGGGGCCACTTTCGATTGGTACTAGGTGAAATGAATAAAAGAAAATTGGTACTTGGCAAACAAAGAAAAGATGAATATGTAAACAAGCTGATGGAATTTCAAAATAAAGGTGGCAACTATGATGAAAGATTATTGGATAAGCTACTAATATTTGCTTTGATTGAAGCCAGAAGTTGTGAAAGATTTAAACGACTTAGTGAAGGATTGAATGATGAGTATTTGTGCAACTTTTACAGACGATTTATGGAAAGTGAAGCAGGCCATTATTCATTGTTTATAGAATTAGCTGAAACATATTTAGACAAGGAAATTGTAAGGATAAGATGGCATCAATGGCTGGAATATGAGGCTGGAATAATGAAAGCATTAGAAGTAAGAGGTGATCGCATTCATTAAATAAAAAAGCCCCGGAAAAACCGGGGGCTTTTAAAACTATCTTAACTGGATTATTTTCCAGCCTTCTTAGCAGCGGCTTTCTTAGGAGCAGCAGCTTTCTTAGGAGCAGCGGCTTTCTTAGGAGCAGCAGCTTTCTTAGGAGCAGCAGCTTTCTTAGGAGCAGCAGCTTTCTTAGGAGCGGCTTTCTTCGGTGCAGCAGCTTTTTTAGGAGCGGCGGCTTTCTTTGGTGCAGCAGCTTTTTTAGGAGCGGCTTTTTTTGCAGTTGCCATTTTTTTTTAGATTTAATGGTTAGTAAATATTCCACTAAATTATGAACAAAATTTGAACTACCAAAATTTTTTATTCAGTAACGATCGAAACGGTTCTTCTATCGTTTCTTCCTTTCTTAAATTCTACTAAACCATCGGTTAATGCAAACAGTGTAAAGTCTTTGCCAACACCTACATTTTCACCAGGATGATATTGAGTACCACGCTGACGAAGAATGATGTTTCCAGAGTTTGCAACTTGTCCACCATATATTTTTACGCCTAACCTTTTGCTTTGAGAATCACGTCCGTTTTTTACGGAACCTTCACCTTTTTTGTGAGCCATTTCTGTATGATTTTAATATTTATTACTATTACCAAAAAACAATTGTCTTGCTGATTTTCCAGCAATTGTTGTTAAGCGATATTACTGATTCTTATTTGAGTGTATTGAGTTCTGTGACCGTGCTTCTTACGGAAGCCTTTCCTTCTTTTCATTTTGAAGGCAATCACTTTTTCTCCTTTTACAAGGTCACTAAGAATTTCAGCGGTAACTTTTGCGGTTACGCCAGTACCTGAAGTAACACTACTTCCATCACTGGTTAACAGCACTTCGCTGAATTCAATTTTATCTCCGGCCTTTCCTTGCAGGTGAGGAACGTACAGGCTTTGTCCTGCCTGAACTCTAAATTGCTGACCTGCGATTTTTACTACTGCGAACATAACATTTCTAAAATTAGGTGTGCAAAGGTAAGGATTCTATTCATATGAAAATACTCATTTTTTTAAAAATAATTAAAACTCCAGCCTGATGCTTTTGCTTTAAACGCTAAACATCTAATTATTGGAATGAAACTACCAAAATCAATAGAAAATATATAAAACAAATGCATATACTAGAATGGTAATGCAATATTTCTAATTTTAAAACGAGAAAATCAAGCTATTTTTCAATAACACTGATGCCATTTTTTATATAATTAGCGATTTAAACTTTATAGAAACCGCTTAGTCGAATAAAAAAAATCCTTTCATGAGATTAATAATCATTTTCCTATTTCTTATTTTTTCAAAATGTTTAGTTGCGCAAAATGCTTACTTCCCTCCTTTAAATAATTCCGCATCATGGGATACTATATCGCCTTCCTCATTAAATTGGTGCAATGCTAGGATCGATTCATTGTTTAATTTTCTGGGAAGGGAAAATACAAAAGCTTTGTAACTATTCAGTCCTGAAGTTACCCGATCTCCTTCAATTCTTTCGTTTTACTTTTTATTTTTTTTGGTAGATCGTCTGCATTTGACACTGTTTTAAAAAATCGTCTTTTTGGGTACTTTTTTTGTTAATAACATTTTGG
>JANMZN010000231.1:0-3208 GCA_031383285.1 Segetibacter sp. | reverse complement strand
CAGAAATGAATAGATTATTAAAGCCAGGTGGCCACCTTTTGTTAACTGCACCATTCGCTAGCCTAACCCATTTTGCTCCTTATCACTTTGCCTCAGGGCTGAGTCGTTTCTTCTACGAACATCATCTTTCAAAGATGGGTTATGATATTCTCGAGATGGATTTTAACGGTAATTATTTTGAATACCTGGCGCAGGAAGTAAGGCGTATAAAAAGAATGGCAAAAGAATATACCGGAACATCTATAAACATCCTAGACAAAATCATAAACCACTTGCTACTTTATAAGCTTCAAAAATTATCAGCAAAGGGGAACAAATCGAATGAATTGTTGTGTTATGGCATACATGTTTTTGCAAGAAAGAAGTGAAAAAATATGTAATATTAAAAAATAATTAATTTACTAAATAATACGAATAAATATTAATAATACTTACTTTTGAATAATAATAGAGAATAAATGGCACTCAAAACAACTATGATTTTATTGTTTTTTATTACTGTAACTAGTAAATTAAGTTCACAAAAACAATTTGTATCATCAGGCGGAAACATCAGTGGAAGTACGGGTAGTGTTAGTTTCTCTTTAGGCCAGGTAACAGATTCTTATTTTTCAAATGCTTCTTACTCAATCAATGAAGGAGTCCAACAGCCATTCATTACAAGTTTACTTCCTGTTACATTAATTGATTTTCAAGCGAATTTGAAATCAAATACTGTTGTATTAAATTGGAATACTTTTACTGAAATCAATTCGTTGAATTTTATAATTGAAAAGTCTGGCGATGGTATCCAATTTTCTACAATAAACGAAACCCCGGCTGCTGGCTTTTCTTACTCAATTAAAAGGTATTCTTCAATAGATCTATATCCTTTTGTAGGAACAAATTACTACAGACTAAAGCAGGTGGATAAAGATGGAAAATTTAGTTATAGTAAAGTTGCGACTGTCAACTATAAGAATAAACAAATTGCATCTATATTTCCTAACCCAACAAATGGCGTTGCAAATTTAATTCTGAACTTTTTACCAGAAAAAATTTCCTATATTCTTACCGACGAAAATGGTAAGGTTTTACAAAAAAACAATATCGTTAATCGGCAAACCATAATTGATATTATTAAACTCCCTTCAGCTATTTATTTTATACAACTTATCCTGAACAATAAAGAAATTCAAACTTTACAAATCAATAAAACCAAATAATTGTGAAACAACTTTTAATGATTGCTGCAATAGCATTATCAATTTCGGCAAATTGTCAATCTCCATTACTGATGAGCTATCAAAGTGTTATTCGCAATAGCTCGGGTGATCTTATCAATAATGGTAATGTTGGTTTTAGGATAAGTATTTTACAAGGGTCAGTTACAGGAAGCGCAGTTTATGCCGAAACACATTCTGTTACCACCAATTCAAATGGTCTAGCCACCTTAAACATTGGTGGAGGAACACCTTCATTAGGCAGTATTTTAGGGATTAACTGGGAAAGCGGCCCTTATTTTATAAAAACAGAAACCGACCCAACGGGAGGTACAAACTATACACTTTCTGGCACTAGTCAATTGCTCAGTGTGCCTTATGCACTGTATGCGGCAAAAAGTGGTGATAATTATTGGAAACCTCATGCAAATGGTATTCAATATACTGCAGGAAGAATAGGAGTAGGGAAAGCTCCGCACAGTAATGTGCCTATCAGCGTACTACAAGAAAATTCAGGTATTGGCCAAGCAGTTTTTGAAGGATTGTCTAATGACACATGGCAAGCATGTATTTCATTCCAGAATAATCCTATTAATTCCAGATATTCATTTGTAATAGCTGGACCAAGTTGCACAGTTTTAACTCCTGGAAATTTTGGAATTTGGAATCACAATAAATCAAATTGGTTTTTAATTACTGACAAAATGACCAACAATATTGGCATTGGCAGTCCAAGTCTTAATACAACTAGACCCAAAGCTTCATTAGATGTTTACAGCGGAGATATCGCAATTGAAGAAATTGGCAAGGGAATCATAATGAAATCATCCAACGGACAATGTTGGAGAGTTACCATTGATAATAATGGAAATTTCGTAAATTCCCCTATTACCTGCCCTTAAGTGGTCATCCTTCAACTTAAAGGAGGTCTAGGCAATCAACTGTTTCAGTATGCAGCAGGATTAGGTCTTGCCATGCATCATAATGTACTTTTAAAAGTTGACATTCAATACCTTAAAAAACCCGATGATACAATTGGAACGATCAGAAATTATGAGCTACAACAACTAATTGCTCCTCCAAACATTGCGACCAATCTCGAATTGAGTGAATTGATTCAACAAAATATTTTTGCACGATCATTTGAAAAATTATTACCAACATTCCGCAGGAAGATATATGCTGAGAAAAGTTTTGAATTCGACTCAAATTTTTTCAAAGCCGGAAAAAACATTTACCTCAAAGGTTATAGGCAAAGCGAAAAATATTTTATTAATATTGAAGATAAAATAAGAAACCAAATAAAATTTCAACCAACATTGTTATCCGAAGTGGCTAATTATGCCAACTTCCTTCAAAATATAACTAGCATTTCAATACACATTCGCCGAGGTGATTATACTAATACTAATGTAAACAAATATCATGGGGTAATGACCCGAGAATATTATCAACAAGCCATTAATACTATTTCAAGCTTGATTAATAATCCATCTTTCTTTATTTTCTCTGATAATATTGACTGGGTTAAAGACAATCTTCAATTCAGCTCATCAGCAACATTTGTTTCCGGTAAAATTTCAAAAAATCACTACCAAGATTTCTACTTGATGAGCCAATGCAAACACAACATTATAGCGAACAGTAGCTTTAGTTGGTGGGCAGCTTGGCTAAATAATAATCCAAACAAAATAGTGATCGCACCTAAAAAATGGTTTAACAATGCACCATTAAATTACAAAGACCTCATCCCCGAAAGTTGGATAAAAATTTAACCCTTTCTCCGCTTCAAAACCACGGCTGCATTCTTTTGCAAATCACCCGAAAAGCTAATCTCATATCGCTTACTTCCATCTTTAATAATGAGCAATCCGGAATTGGGTGCAATGCTTCCCAGGTTTTCTGCATACATAATCAATGTGAGGGAATCGACAAGACTTAGGGGCGTCTTTATGGTTTTCTCAATAGCTTTCGTACTCAACAATTGATGCTCAAGCAAAACCCTG
>JANMZN010000145.1:0-2005 GCA_031383285.1 Segetibacter sp. | reverse complement strand
AAATAACAACCAAATAAATAAGGGCTATCATTTTGTACGGTTTAGCCTTCTTAAAAAATAGCAGCCAAATAAGCCCGCCTATCCAGATAAAAGCCGCAGGCAGATTCATCAGCAATTGGTTGAGCAAAAAAGTAGCCGAACTAATATGTACAGTTGCGTTTCCCTTAATTCTTTCATATGATGCACCACAGGAAAGTGATGATCGTATTGCCACAATAAATTTGGAAGCACAAGGAGTAAAGCAATACATGCCGCCACATAAAATTGCCTGAACAACAACAGTTTTCTAAAAGGGGTGGCCAGAATGGCAACAAATATGCCTAGCATAAAGAAAACAACAGAATGCTTGGACATAAAGCCTAATGCAAGCGAAACGGCTATCCAATAAAGATAATGCGGTGCATGGGTTTTGATAAAAAGGATAAGGTAATAAGCACTCAGTGTCCAAAAGAAGACTTCCAAAAAATTGGCCTGAAAGAGAAAATTGACCCGTAGGTATGCACCTGCTATTATGGAAAGACCGGTAATGAAAAGTGCAAATTGTTTGCCGCCCATTTCCATGGTCATCAGGCAGGCTACAAACAAGGTACAGGCACCAAACAACGAAGGCCACAGCTTGACCATAAAAAAACTCTGTCCAAACAATTGACTAATCCATGCAAAAACACTCAATAATGGCGGTACTTCCATATAGCCCCATGCCAGGTGGTGACCTTGCTGTAGATAGAGGTATTCGTCCCGTTGCAGTTCATAAGCATTGTGCTGAAGAAAAAACGGCAATAGAAATTTTACAATAGCGAGCAACAAAGGAATGCGGTACTTAAAAACGACATCCATAGCAGTGGTTTAGGGCAGAAAGTTAGCAAACTTTAATTTAGGGCCGAGGTTTACCCAATTGGCTTTATCCATTTTCATATTTTCCTTCTTACATTTGGCTCATGTTTACAGTCGTTTCAATTGTATGGAATAGTTTTAAAATGGCGTTGGAAGAATTGCGCAACAACAAACTGAGAACTTTTCTTTCACTTTTTGGAATTACCATAGGTATCTTCTGCATCATTGGTGTTTTGGCAACAGTCGAGAGCCTCGAAGGAAAAATAAAAACAGATATTAATTCGCTTGGCAGCAATACCATTTATATAGACAAATGGGATTACGGCGGTGGCTCAGATTATCCATGGTGGAAATACATCAAAAGACCCTATGCGAAGTACAGCGAAATGAAGGCAATCAAGATGCGTTCTACGCTTGCAGATGGCGTCGCTTTTACCTTGGATGTTCAGGAAAAACTGGAGTCTGAGGCCTATATGCTGAGCGATATAGGGGGGTATGGCGTTACAGAAGATTTCAACAAAGTATTGACCGTAAATGTTGGTTATGGCAGGTATATTTCAGAATCAGAATTCAATTCCGGTGCACCTGTTGCGGTAGTGGGTTATGAAAATGCACGAAAACTTTTTGGCGAAGCCGAAAGGGCTATAGGTAAAGAGGTAAAGTACAAGGGAAGAAAATTAAGGGTAGTAGGTGTAACCAAAAAAGAAGGGAAAAGTTTTGTGGGAGGGTGGGAGTTTGATGAGTCTGTTGTTATTCCCTATAGAATGTTTAGCTCCATGTTTGTGGTAGAAAACTGCAATCCAAAGTTGATTGTAAAGGGTAAAGAGGGCATTTCTTCCAAAGCCTTGTTAGATGAATTGAGAGGTATTATGCGTTCGCTTCATAGATTAAGCCCCCGGCAAGAAGATGATTTTGCATTGAACGATATCAATACGTTTAGCGAGCAGACCGGAGAAATTTTTGGGTCTATCAATGTTGGGGGTTGGGCAATAGCGGGGCTGTCACTTATAGTTGGAGCGTTTGGTGTTGCTAATATTATGTTTGTTACCGTGCGAGAAAGGACCGGTCAAATTGGATTGAAGAAAGCTATTGGTGCAAAAAGTTCAACCATACTAACCGAGTTTTTATTGGAGAGTGCATTTCTTTGCTTGCTAGGCGGATTGATTGGATT
>JANMZN010000131.1:0-19023 GCA_031383285.1 Segetibacter sp. | reverse complement strand
TCGCTAAATCTATTAAAACATAATTATCAGACCCCTTGTCAAATTGAACGCTGCGGGTATGTATTCTTCCGTGAATGATTTCAGATTTATGAAAATGAGCTATAGCCCGTGACAGGTGATGAGCCACTTTTATGACTTCCTCAATTGAAAAAATTGGAGCATTTGGAGGATTCAATAATTCCAATAAATCAGGCCCTTCGATAAACTCGGTTTCAATAAAAAAGCGTTGATCAACATCTATCCTACCGGATCCGGTAATTTTTAAAAGATTAGAATGAGTTTCTTCGCTTAATTGTTGAAGTTTTGATACTTCATTCTGAAAAACTTTAAAATCTATATCATTTTCTACATCGGTATCAGATGGAACCAAAATTATTACAGCTATTTGCCCATCAGCCCTACGTACCTTGTACATTGAGCATTGAGCAACAGGTCTAATAGATCCTAAATTTTCATACCCCTCTATGAATGGAAATGCAATAGCCATTTAAAGAAGCAAGATAAATTGATTTTTCTGTGGAATAAACATCAATGACCACAAAATTCAAAAAAAGGGCTGTATCTACTCACTAACTACTTTTAAATCACTTTTATTTAGCCATCCCTTTGAGGTCTGACCATATTGATTAGTAAATTCAATGTAAATAAAACCATTTTCTTCATTAACCGGATTTAGCAAAGTATTATCTGAAGGAACCATATAGGCTTTTCGTTTGCTAATTTCGTCTGCAATTGTGTAGAAATAAGCCTTCTCAACGGCTACCTTATACTTTACACCCGACAATACAGTAGGAGAAGCAATTGGTAAACCTTTATCCCCTACTGTGCGCTCAGCTCCGCTTACACCTAAGGAATTGGTTTGATCAACTAAAGATGGATCCGGCTCCGTAACATCCAAAGAACTACTATCTATGGAAGGCGCCTTTTTTTCTACAGTCCTTTTAGGTAATGTATCCACCCTTCTAAATGATGACGCTATTGTATCAGCTGGATTTGTAAAAGAAGAATCTAATGTAGTTTGAGTTAGATTCTGCCTACCTCCGGTGAGAAAAGAATAAGTTGTATATGCTGCAAGGGTAATAGCAACCAACAATACAAAAAGAAAAGCATTTTTTGAAACGCCTTGACTTTCTGATGACCGAACCAATGTGTTAGAAGTATTAGTAGATAAGTTTACTCCACTGCTGATTACCTGCTTTAAAGAAATGATTTCATTGTCTTTCATTTCTAACTGCTGCCTGTATTGATTCAATTGCCAATCCGAGTTGTTATTTCTCACAGGAACATTTTCAATTGCCATTTGATGTGTGCTGTGGTGAGCAATGAAATCGTGTAGCGACTTACCATTGGCGAATCTATTCTCAGGTTTTTTCTCCAGGCACTTTCCAACAAGATGAACCAACCATTTTGGCACCATCATCTCTTTTGCCTTTTGCTCAGGGCTCCACTGGTGCGGCATATTTGTTGTACGGATTACAAGCATATCAGGCACCGGGGTTTCCATATGTTGCAGGCGGGTTACATTTCTCGCAGATTCGCTTTTGTCCTGCAATGGAAAGGGCACCTTCCCTGCGATCAATTCAAAGAGGATAATTCCAAAACCATAAATATCAGTCTGAAATAATAATTTACCTTCATTCTGTTCAGGAGCCATAAACTCTATGGCTCCAGCCTGCCGCAAACTAGTTCTTCTTTCTTCATCAGTCATTACAGCGAGTCCAAAATCAAGCAACACATAATTGCCGGTATGGACATTGTACTTTACGTTGTTGCTTTTAATATCGCCATGTTTAATTTCATTTTTATGACAATGTGCCAGCGCATTGGATAAATGGGTTGCCACTTTTACAACTTCACTAATTCTAAACAATGGTCCATGAGGAGGCATCAATAATTCTTCAAGATCCGGCCCTTCTATAAAATCCATTTCTATATATGGAAAATTTCCTGTTTCTGACAAGCCTGAACTTAAAATCTTAACTACATTTGGATTAGGCTCACGATTGACTCTCTTTAATTTTTCTACTTCATTGGTAAAGTCTCTAAAACTCTTGTCATTCGCACTTTCGCTATGAATAGGCGTGGGCAATAATTTTATGGCCGTAATGATCTCTCCTATACGACGTCCTTTATAAACTGAACCTTGACCACCTGTTTTCATGGCTCCAAGATTGTCCAAACCAGGAGCAATTGTAAAAACCTTTGCCATTATTTAATTATCTAAATTATTACTTAAACAACGATTAAATAAAACCATCCCTATTCAGCTTTAAAAAATTTCTGAATTTAGATGGTGAATCTTTGATTGTCTATTCATTCCCAAAACTAAATTCCAAAATCGCTGCATCGCCCAAAATTATCTGATCACCCTGTTTTAATCTATATCCAATTTCCATAGCCTGCAACTTTAATAGATCACCACCCACTGACCTTACTTTCAATTTATTATTTGGGGGAATGCCCCCTTCGTCAGCAAATAAATAAAAATCACCCATTTCCTTATTCCACTCAATATGACCATGCTGCCTGCTAACAGATTTATTTGCATCATGTACTGTTTCTGTAAATGCAATTACATTCTCTCTGAATTGACCATTATTTGTCTGCGTCCGCTTTTCACGCCCAATAGTAATTTTACCCGAAGTTGAAGAAATTTGATACGATTCTTTCTCAGCTATTCCAACTAATACTTTTACAAACGCTGTAGTTGTTATGTTTACTTTTGGCCTCCCTTTAGTAACAATAAATAACGCAATATCAATTTCATTTGCCCTTACCGCTTTATCAGGAAATTGATCAACAAATTGACAACCAAATATCCAATCCGTAGGTAAATCTATGGCGAAATCATCAGCTATTTTTTGCACTTCATCTTCTTTAAATCTACCCTCATCATTTATATAAAGCGCACCTTCATACAAATGCTTTTCAACTTCTTTACAACTGACAAACACACAAATTTCACTTATATTCCTACCCTCGCCACCTTCCGTCTTCTGCAACTGCTCTTTAATGAACAATACTATTTCATTCCTAATTCCCTTTATGTCGGTTGGAGGGTTTCCCTTCAGAAAATCAAACATGCTTTTTACAATTTCATTTTAGTGATTCTACTTGTATTTTCAAATCAACTATCAAAGCTGATAAAAAAATTTCTACTTTTCCGCACCAATACAGCCATAGATTCTAGAATAAAATTCTTTTACCGCCATTTTAACTTTTTCAATTACCTAATTGTATCAATAAATTCTCCTTCATTTTGAATATTTCCATTTTCATCGATTGCAGTTTCTTTTTTCAATTCATTATTCAATGCATCAATGCCGGGGACATTAAGTGCCCCTTTAACTTCGAAACCTTTGATATATCCTCTTTTTAATAAAATAGGAATGATGTACGAACCAGCAAGCCTTACAGCTTCGCTTGAACCTTTAGCAGCCTCCATTCTTATACAAGTCACAATGTGACCAACACCATTGGATTTAGGCGCAAAGAAAACATACCAACCATCATTTATTCTTGCTCCTTTCCAGATGCGTTCAGGTGTACCCGTTTTGCCTGCAACCGCCAAATGAAGGCGATGAACTTTACCTGCACTTTGCTCAATCATATAATCTTGCATGTGCAAAGCCGTTGAATTTAGTGGTGTCAGTCGAATGCCATTCTTTAAAGGTGCTGGTTTCCCACTTACACTTAACACATACCTGTTCTCCATTAAAGTGCCCTTATTGGCAATTCCAGCCGCCACCCTTGCAACCGAAGCCGGAGTCGCTATTAATTCTCCTTGCCCCCACGACATTCCTGATATTCCTTTTCCTCTTGTACGTTTTATATTGTTAGGATTATAAAACTTATACGATTGAAATTCTGTACTTCTCCATAAATCTCTCCACTTATTTTGCTGTAAAACATCATCCCCTTCATAATCATAATAATAGCCCCCTACTCCATGAAGAAACATGCCGGTTTTTAAATACAAGGTTCCCATTTCTTCCTCCAACCGATCTTCATTTGCTAATCTTATAAAAAATGAATTATTTGATTTCACAATTGCACGTTCGATGGTAATATTTCCGGCTTCATCCGGTTCTGGACCTTTAACCCTGATCAAGTCTTGCGGCAGCACTCTTTTGGTCATCGTAGCAGCAGCTTCACCAAACTTATTAAACGCCGATAAGGCAGTCACAAGTTTGGCAGTAGAACCCGGTTGCGTTGCATAGGTAAAACCCATATCTCTATTAACATTCCATCCTGACAATCTATTCTGCTCTGCTTCACTTAGCGTAAGCATATCCCAATTGTTAACCTGCGGTAATGGATAAGAAGAGGAAGCCAACACATCCCCTGTATTATCTTCCATAATTACAACAGATACCCTTTTTAATTTTACACTATCATCTGTTGCCAATGCTTTATTGATACTTGTTTGAAGAGCAGCATCTATTGTAAGTTGAACATCCCTGTTCTTCTGCTTAAATTGTTCTATTGTAGTGCTATTAATGCCTGCTAGTAATAAAGGTGCCAAAGCTGAATAATCTCTTTTGTTAACTGTCATCTCAGTAGAAGTTTGAGGCAAAAACCGATCCTGCTTATACCTACTTGCACTCACCTGAAATTTATTAGTAGGTGTTGGGAAACCTCTCAATTCTGCCGCATGTTCATACTCTGCAAAATAACCATTAGGAGAACCATTAAAAACGCCTGTATTTGCGTCACCTGTCCAAAAAAACATTTGTTCGCCAAAAGGATAATAGCGATCTAATCTTTTGTAAGAAAGTGCATTTATCATCTCCGCTGATATGCCCAATGTAACCAATGAATCTGCCTGCAACCTCAACTGGTCTGGATGACTTGTTGCAACAATTCTACCTTTTCTGTCAATAAGGTCTCCCGCTTGTAGCCTGCTCATCAAAATATTAATTCGAGGATTGTAGCTAAACATTCTTGCACCACTTTTATCTGACACCAATGCTGGTTCAACGACCCATTTGCTATTGTTAAAAATATACTTTGAGACATTGGCTCCTAACAATAAGATACCAATACACGCTGCTACTAATGCAGGTAGTAAATTTTTATCCTGTTGCCTCGTAATAAATTTCATTTGCGATGTAGTACCTCTAATACTTGATGCAGCTAGTAAGAAACCTGCGGCCAACATATTGACAAGCAATGAAGAACCTCCATAGCTAATAAAAGGCAATGCAACGCCAGACAACGGCAATGCCCCTGTAGACCCGCCTGCAATCAACAAAAACTGCATAAACGTACTGATGCCAATCCCCGAACACAGATAAAATAGAAAAGGTGTTCCGGTTTGCCTTCCAATATTAATAGAGCGATGCAGATAAAGGAAAAACAGAATAAAAATGCCCATTACAACCGCACCGCCAAATTCTTCTCCTATGGACGGTAATATCATATCTGTATGGGCTTCGGGTATCGTCTTGGCAAATCCCTGACCTACGCCCTGTCCGGTTAAACCACCACCGGCCATTGCCCAAATTCCATTTGCAACCTGATCTCCTCCATATACCTCATTGTTCCATGCATCTTGCCAAATAGCTTTTCTGTCTGTTAATCGCTGAACCGGGCCAGGAAATGCTTTAGATAAAACAGGAACCTGATCAATTAACAAAAATCCGGCTATCAACATAACTGCCATGACGGAGGATTCACTCAATTGCTTTTTTCTAATAGCCATATATAATAATAGAACTCCGATTGTAACAGCTGTAGCTATCCAAACATTTTTCAATAACCACACAGCTATTATATATAGGACAACCGAACTTATCATACTCGAAAAATCACCTCTGGAAAATGAAAAGAGAAAGATAAACGTAAAGCAAACAACCATCGCAGGGCCTAAATCGCCTAGTAGCAGAAACAAAAGAATAGTAATTCCGATAGCAGCCAAAGCAAAGAAAAAGAAATAAAAACGCTTATGCCAGTTACTGTATTCCGATATAAATTTCTCATTAGCGGCAAAAAACCCGGCTAGAAAAATAATAATAAGAAACCTAATAATTTCACTAGGTTGAAAACCAAATAAATTCACTTTCACCCCACTGCCCTCAGGACCTGAACCAAAGATGATTGTCAAAATCAACAACCCGATTGCCAAGAATGCCCACTGCCATCCATTAGCCGCCTTCTTTATGTTCTGCAATGCAAATAATCTGTACAATGGAGAGTCGACAGTAAAATACCTGACCTGAAACTGCATCATCATAACAATACCAATAATTCCGGCTGCAAAAAAATTCAAAGTACTCTTAGATAAGAATCGATCCCTTAACGGATCTTGCAGGCTGAGCAAGGTAATGATCGACAACCCGGTTAACAGCATTAAAACTGGAAGTATAAACGAGTCTATAGTAGGAAATCTGAAACTAAAATATACATGTAAAATCCAAAAGGAAATAAGGAAGGAAAAAGCTATGATCCAAAACCATTTACCCGCTTCTTCCGGTGTTCTAACGATCAATGATTTTTCTTTTTTCAACGCAGAAAAATCTTTCGTTGAAAACAGCTTGATAGTATTTGGCAATTGTTTAAAAGTAAAGCTGTAGTTTTTATCAAGTGACGGTACACCTTGAGAACGTCCAAATTCAAAACCCGGTTGTAGCGGGAGTATAGCAAATGCCTTATCGGATGGCAATCCTGCAAATGAAAAATAACCTAAATTATCCGTCCTGGCGAAAGCAACCAATGATTGTAGCTGCCTATGACGCACTGAGTCAATCATAAAGGACTTCCTTATTCCCTTGTTGAAAACAGAAATAATAGATCCTTCTTCTGCTTCACTTAAAAGGCTGTCAGGAGGAAGAATCATTGTTAATCTGATAAGTACTCCGGGCACTTTACTTCCAACTCCATTTACAACAGTACCTGAGATTTCCCTTTGGCCCATCGCCACATTATTTGGATTTGGAACTTTAATTGGATTCTTTCGCTCAGAAAAAAACAAGGAAGAATCAATGTCAGAAAAACCAACCAATGCCCGTTCTATCATAGCTCGGCGCTTGTAAGATTCGCCTCCTTCCAAAAATGCTTGCTCCGCATTTAACTCGTACTTACTTTTATTAATCTCCCCAATATTATCAATTACCTCAACACTTGTAAATCTCCCTTTATCAAAAATTATTGATGCCAGTTTAATATCTTTACTATCGGAAAAATAATGCCCTTTCTCTAGTAATTTTTTTATATTCTTTCCTGGCTCCGGATCGTTAACATTAATAATTGTTCCTTCCTTTATACGAAGCGAAACTTCTGCAAAATTCATTTGGAGTACATTAAATAACTTCATAAAAAGCAACCCCAAAATGATAGTGGTTAGTAACAAAAATACTCGCTCTGTTATCCTGTTCTTTGACGCATTTTTCTGCAAAAACATAATGATTTATTTATGAAGATTGATAGCCGAATTATAAAAGACGGAGTCTTGATTAATGCCATTGTTCGAAGAACTATCAGTGGACATAAAATTGTATTGAACTTTTAATTTACAGTTTTTAAAATAAACTTTTCGCAAGTATAATGCTGGAGATTTTGCAACAAACCCGGTGTCAAAATTTTCGAGATTTAGACTATCGAAAACTATAAACTTACAATGGATGCCAAGGATAAATGCCGGGCCATTGTAAGATGTATCGCTGACAAATACAGCACCATTTCCATAAATAAAAAGTGTATCTTGGTTAATCGTAATCGAATCTGAAATCACTATAGGTTGATCGCCTTCTCCTTTTAAAATAAACACTTTATTATTGCTATTATTATCACTATCAATAAAACTTTGTGACAATAAATTTCCTTTTGTATTAATGATTACAGAACCAATTTTCGGGTCTGATGACTTTACATCCTTTATGTAAATAAGCAAGCTCAATACAGCCAAAACGACAATAGAGAGCAATACAATAACGCTGTTCAATCCTGAATTCCCTACTCTTTCCTTAATTTCTTTTTGCGAATTTTCTAAGCCTGAAATGGCGGCGCTGGTAGAAGTAATGTTTTTATTAATCACAGGTCTTCTTGCTTCCAATTTCAATGGTTGGTTATCATTTCTAACAAGTACGGCGGTGATGTTATCTTTACCTCCGGCTTCATTAGCAACATCAATCAGTTCCTTTCCTTTTTCTGCTAAGGTTTTAGTTGAACTTAGAATAGTAGTGATGGTTTGAATATCAATCATATCAGAAAGCCCGTCGCTGCACAACAACAACAAATCGCCTGGCAAAAAAGGAGATTCTCCATGCTCTATATAATCTTCTACTTTGAAATCTTTCTCAAATCCCAAAGCTTTGTTGATTTCGTTCCGCTTAGGATGTTGCATAGCCGCTTGTTCAGTTAACCTTCCTGTATCTTCTAAAAAACCTACAAATGAATGGTCTTTTGTGATTTTTATTAAAGTGCCATCTCGAAATAAATACAATCTGGTATCTCCTACATGGGCATAGTGGCATTTATTATTTTCGAGATCAACAATTGATAACGTCAATACGCATGCCATTTGCTCATTGACCATTTTATCTTCCTTCTCTTTGATGATGGCGCTATTAGCTGCTAACAAAGCTTGATTTAAATGATTATAAACATCGGAAAATGTTTGCCCCAATTGATTTATAATAGCTTTTTGGGCCAATTCAGCAGCCACTTCTCCGCCTTCGTAGCCTCCAACACCATCTATTACACAGGCAGCAATTAATTGATTGTTGGGTAGCAATTGAGCAATAAATATGTCTTCATTATTGCTTCGCTGCTTTCCTTTATCTGTTATGCCAAAATAGTTTTCAGCCATCTTGTTTATGAGATTTTTTAATGTCTCTGAAATTAGCTATTAATAATAAAATACAGATAACCAACAATACAATAGATAATGCACTATCCATAACTATCCTTTAAAAAGATTTATTCCTACAATGCCATTCAATACGATTTTTGAATTGATAGGCAATTCAGTCCAAGAACAATGATCGACTTCACTTTGGTTTACTTCCATTTCATTTAGAATTGTCTTTTCTCCGAAGGACGCGAGGTAAAATTTATTATTATCCTCATTAAATCTAATCCGCAAATGTGGGCAGTTAACCCATTCAGAAGGAATTTTGAATAAATTGGTGGAATTACCAGGATCGTCTTTACCTGTAACAGTTAAATCCGGAGCACCCATCAAAAATTCAATTTTCTTTCCTGCATATTCTTTATCAGGTATTATAGCTTCCAATCTTGCTATTGGTCGAGCCGAATTTTGGCTTTCATACTCTTTATCTAGCACAAGATCTTCTTGATATGGCACTTCATAATAACCGTCACTGTAGAAAGTAAAGCTCTTCAGTATATCCTCATTTACATCAACAGTTTCGCCTAATCCTGTTTGGCGAGGAATAAAAGTAATCCGCAGATTTTCTTGTTTTTGTTGAGAAGAACCGGGCAGTAATTTTCCTATCAAACTCTTATCCCCTCTTCTATACTCCGGATGAGAAACAAATCTAAATACCCATTTACTACTTGATGGTTCAACCGTCTTACCTTCTAGCCTTAACTTCTTTAAAACAGTATAAAACTCCTTGATAGATTCTTGTATAATCAAACCAAATATTCCCTTTTTGTTGTCCATGAATTCTTTGAAGTCATCAGGATTGAAACAAACAATAAATTCATGGTAAAAAACAATTCGATTTGCAAAGGAAAGTTGAGTAATAGATTCGTGAAATTTCTCTACAATATACTTATATACATTATCAGGAGTGAGCACAAATACTTTTTCTGATTGCTCAAATGCCTCCTGTTTCAAGAACCATTCATGTAATCCAAGTTTTTGCCAAATGGACTCTTTCGATTTCATCATATTTCGTTTATAAAAAAAAGATATTTAAGCGTTGCCACATTTATACATGTAAGCTCTTTCAAAAATATTATCTAAATATGGCATAATGCTTCTTTTCAGTTATTCCTTCCAATAATTAACATCTATGAATTGAAAAAATACTTTTTACGCGATGTAATACTTATAGAATAGTTCAATTATAGTGCAAATCAATCAGAATGATTTTCACTGTTCAAAAAAAGAAGCGCTATTTATTTGTATGAACAAATCAGTGGCATTATTAAATTCTGTAAAACAAATGATGAGGTAATTAAAATAAAAAAAGAGACCTTATTAAGATCTCTTTTTCGTAAAAAATTATGCTAAAAATTATAATACAAGTATTCCTACTGCATTTAAAACTATTTCCTTCTTCGGTTCTTTTATTTCAGCGATTTCAAGCTCAGATTTACCAGCGTCTTCAGCAAAATGTTGTAGTTCCTTTACTGAAGTAACTTTCATCTTTGCTTTACCTTCTACAACTATTTCTTTGCCATTAATAGAAACCGGTACAAGAAAAGCGTGATCTTTCATTTTGACCATCATATTACCATCAGCTGTCTTCATTTTTAACCAACATCCTTCTTTTGTACAAACTTCAGAAACTATTCCTTTAATCTTAACAGTAGTTGCTTCTTCGTTTACTTTAGAAGCCAAATCATTTATATCTATTGCTCCTTTTGCAGTCACTTTCTCACCAAAAGTCATCCCTGCATTAGCAGGCCCTTCTGGTGGTTGTGCATTTGTAATTATTGAAACAATTAAGGCCAAAACAAAAGTCATCAGAGATTTCATAATAATAAATTTAAATTGTTAATTGATTTTTTCAACTTGCATATAATTCAATTCTACCGGAGTAGAACGTCCGAAGATTTTAACTGTCACCTTCAACTTTTTCTTTTCATCATTTACCTCTTCAATCACACCATTAAAGTCGTTGAAAGGTCCTTCGATTATTTTGATCGTTTCACCCAAAATGAATGGTTCATTCATCGTAATACCTTGCTCACTCATTTCATCTACTTTGCCCAACATCTTATTAACCTCAGCTTTTCTAAGGCAAATAATGTTTCCTTTAGAACCTTTTCCATCAGTCAAAAAGTGCATAACATTGCTTATGCTACTAACATGCTGAACAATATCATCATTAAGTTTACCATCAGCAACTTCAAGCAATACGTAACCTGGATAGTAATTCTTCTCACGCATTACTTTTTTTCCATTCTGCACCTTATACACTTTTTCCATCGGAAGGAAAACTTGACGTACAGTACTAGACCATCCGCTACGGTTCACTTCTTTGTCAAGGTATTCTTTTACTTTACGCTCTTTGCCACTAACAACCCTCAAAACATACCATTTGGTTTCTTCTTGAGGAACAATTTCTTGTTCTACGCTTGTATTTTCAGTTGTGATTTCCATGATGATTAGAACAAAGAGTAAATAAGTTTTAACAGATTTTGAGCAGAGAAATCCATTACCCAAACCATTGCTGTAATAATGATTGTAGCAACCAATACAATAACAGTGGATTGTTGCAATTGTAACCAAGTTGGCCAGGTAACCTTTTCAGTCAACTCCAGATAACTCTCTTTAAAGTATGTTGATATCTTATTCATTTTTACGCTTATTAGTAGTTTTAGTTTGAAAGTAAGGTAATGATAAAACCTTGTTACCGTCTTCAAACTTCAAAAAAATCAATTTGCACGGGCACTAGGATTCGAACCCAGATCAAAGGTTTTGGAGACCTCTATTCTACCATTGAACTATGCCCGTAAGAAAGCTAAAAGCTACTAGCGGTTAGGCTAATAGCTCGTAGCAAATATGTTGCAAATGTAATTAAAAAATTTGCATTCCGCATTTTGCGGTAAAAGCTTGAAGCTAAAAGCTCGTTGCTTATTTAATTATTTCAGTCACCTGTCCAGCACCTACTGTACGACCACCTTCACGGATAGCGAACTTAAGTCCTTTTTCCATCGCAATTGGCATAATAAGCTTAACAGTCAATGACGTATTATCACCAGGCATAACCATTTCTGTTCCCTCAGGAAGTACACACTCACCAGTTACATCCGTAGTACGGAAGTAGAACTGAGGACGATACTTATTGAAGAATGGTGTATGACGTCCGCCTTCATCTTTGCTTAACACGTAAACTTCACCTTTGAACTCAGTATGTGGAGTTATAGAACCTGGCTTACAGATTACCATTCCACGACGGATTTGAGTTTTCTCAATACCACGCAAAAGAAGACCTGCATTATCACCTGCCTCACCACGATCCAATAGTTTCTTGAACATTTCAACGCCAGTACAAGTAGAAGTTAATGGAACATCTATCAAACCAACTATTTCAACGGGCTCACCTACTTTGATTATACCTCTTTCAATACGACCTGTAGCAACTGTTCCACGACCTGTGATAGAGAACACGTCCTCCACACTCATTAGGAATGGCATGTCTACTGGACGAGGAGGCAATGGAATGTAGCTATCAACAGCTTCCATTAATTCATCAATTTTAGCAACCCATTGTGGATCTTCAGCCATTGCACCTGTTGCACTTCCTTGAATAATTGGCGTGTTGTCACCATCGAAACCATTTTTAGTAAGGATTTCACGGATCTCCATTTCAACCAATTCAAGTAATTCAGGATCTTCAACCAAATCAACTTTATTCATGAAAACGACCATGCGAGGAACACCTACCTGACGTGCCAAAAGAATATGTTCTCTAGTTTGCGGCATAGGACCATCAGTAGCAGCAACTACAAGAATTGCTCCGTCCATTTGTGCAGCACCGGTAATCATGTTTTTCACATAGTCAGCGTGACCAGGACAGTCAACGTGTGCATAGTGACGATTAACAGTTTGATACTCTACGTGAGCAGTATTGATGGTAATACCACGCTCTCTTTCTTCAGGAGCACCATCAATTTCATCATATTTCTTAGCCACATTACCCATGCCCTTTTTAGCAAGGATCATCGTAATTGCGGCAGTCAAGGTTGTTTTGCCATGATCCACGTGACCAATTGTGCCAACGTTAACGTGGGGTTTATCCCTCAAGAAACTTTCTTTTGCCATTTTTATTTGTTTTTAAATTGTGGTTTTTAAATTTTAGAACCTGCTTACGGGATGCGAAAGTAGGCTATTTGTTTATATTTTATTATGTTTCGAATACAATAAAACTAATTCATTAATTGTATTGTATTTTTTGAGCTGTTGATGAGAATTGAACTCACGACCTCTTCCTTACCAAGGAAGTGCTCTACCCCTGAGCTACAACAGCTTGAAAAAACCGTTGATGGTTGATAGTTTCAGGCTGACAGTTGGTGAAAAATACGTCAACTGTCAACTTTTCTGCCAAATGGCAGGCACTCATCATACAACTTTTACTGAGCGGAAGACCGGGCTCGAACCGGCCACCTATAGCTTGGAAGGCTATCGCTCTACCAAATGAGCTACTTCCGCTTATTAAGTTATAATTGAAAACAATTAAAAACTTAAACCTTTTACAAAGAACTGTGGGCAGAGTAGGGTTCGAACCTACGTACACTTGCGTGAACAGATTTACAGTCTGTCGCCTTTAACCACTCGGCCATCTACCCAAAACTTGTCAAAATATTAGAAACTGCATCAAAGTGAATATACATTCCTGCCGCTAGCAACTAAATACTTACTTGAGCCGAAGAAGGGAGTCGAACCCGCGACCTGCTGATTACAAATCAGCTGCTCTACCAACTGAGCTACTTCGGCTACTTATTTAATAGTTGCCTGTCGTAAACAGTCAACAATAATTTACAAAGAACTAAAACCGATAAAGACAAACCGACTTTTTTTCGGGATGGCAAAGGTATAAGAAAACTTGAAAAATCAAAATTTTAAAAAAGTTTTTTATAGTAATTTGTGAATAGTGCCTAAAAAGCTTAGCTATTTATCAAAAATCGGGATTGATTTTATAGGATTTTGCTTGTCAATAGAAAGAGGAATTACATCTGAAACAATGGCTTTGTTATCAATCAATGCACTATCGATGAAATTTTTCTTATTATAACGAAATTCATATTTTATTTTGAGAAAAGGACTATCCAACTCGGTCCTTTCAATGACTTTACCTATTATCGTTTCCTTCTTACCGCATGAAAAAAGAAAAAAAATGGCTATAAGAATAATCCCATAAATGAATTTCATGCCACAAAGGTGCAAAAAAAAGGCCTCAAAATGAGGCCTTGAAATAATTAATACTTTGTTATGCTGCTTGTTTTTGACTTTGTTTGTCTTTTTGTTTTTTAAGTTGATTAACAATTGCTAAGTATGCATTGTCAAATGACTCTTCAAATGATTTAGAACTGGCTTTTACAAAAAAATCATGTTTGGGTACATGAACCCTTAATTCGACTATCTTGTCTTTTAGGGTATGAACCACATTGTCTAGTTTTAGAAAAACATCAATTTTGGTAATCTTGTCGTGGAAGGTTTCTAGTTTCTCCACTTTCCGTTTTACTAAATCAATCAATTTTTCATCTCCGTTGAAACGAACTGTTTGAATTTTAACGTCCATAACATCTCTGTTTTATGTGAATTAATAAATAAAGAACTTCATGTACAATTCTTGCATAGGCGACTCTTACAATTTTATAGGTATGAAATTAAGGGTTTGGAACGAGAGAAAATCAACTTTTTTCCTGGATGCATAGATTTTAAGCAATTTCTAAATTTCTTATTAATTAAATGAAGTTACAAAAATTAAATCTAATCCTAAATACTTACAATCAACTTTATTTTCGAAATCCAGATTGTGAATAAAATGAACGCAATACTAAAGCTGTGAGTTACATAACGATTTCTTTTCTGAAATATTTTCAAAAACTACAAAGCATTGATAGTTATTTGATAAAACAAACCCCAATCAAGTATTTTACTAGGCTTTGGGGTGCGCCTTTTTATAAATATCCTTCAGTTTTTCTATGGTGTTGTGCGTATAAATTTGAGTTGCCGCCAAACTACTATGTCCCAACAATTCTTTCACGGCATTCAAATCAGCACCATTATTTGTCAAATGAGTGGCAAATGTATGCCTCAATACATGTGGACTTTTTTTGTTAATCGTTGTCACCTTGTTCAATTGAGCATTTACTACTCTATATACATATTTTGCGTATAGAATTTTCCCTTTTTCATTTATAAAAAGTGAATTGGAAGTAACTTCCAATGCCAACTTTTGCTTGTCAGCAATATAAGCTTTGATTTGCTGGCACAAATCATTTGAAACAGGTAAAATTCTTTCCTTATTGCCTTTACCTAACACTTTTAACTGTGCGTTTGAAAAGTCAATATGTTTTTCTTGTAGGTTTATGAGTTCGCTAAGCCGCATGCCAGTAGCATAAAAGATATTGAGTAATAATTGGTCTGTTTTGCCTTGCCAAGTATTTGGAAATTCAACATCTTGCTGTAGCGTTTGCATATCCTTCTCAGCTACAAATGTCGGCAACCGCTTTCCAACTTTAGGGGCAATAATTGTTGTCATTGGGCTTTGTTGCAATTCCCCTAGTTTCATCAAAAACCTAAAAAAAGACTTTAATGTAGAAATCTTTCTGTTGAGGGTTTTAGGGGAGATTTTATCCTCTCTCATTCCTGCCAACCACGACCTAACAAATGATGGTATTATATCAGAAACCGACGGACTATCATACTCATTAGTTAAGTAAGTAAAAAATTGCTCCAAATCATTTTGATATGAAATAATGGTGTGCTGCGAGTAGCGTTTTTCGAACTTCAGATAGTCGAGAAATGATGCTATCTGTGAATGAGAATTTATAGGCATAAAAAAACTGATAGCATAAAGTTCAATTACTTTATGCTATCAGTTAACTATGTTGGAAAGAAAGGTCTTTGCCTTAAGTTATTAACTATCGAAATCTCCGTTAGCCATCTGTTGTTTGTAGATAGCCTTAAGAACCTGGGTTCTTCTAACGATAGAAGGCTTAATAAAAGCCTGACGAGACCTTAGTTGCAGTAAGGTTTTTGATTTCTCAAATTTCTTTTTATACTTCTTAAGTGCCTTGTCTATGTTTTCGCAATCTTTTGAGTCAATAATTAACATATATATACCTCCTTTGGTAGATTTTTTTAGGAGTGCAAAGATAAGGTTACTCTGTAAAGTACCAAATGTTTTAGAAAATTTATAAATAAAGTTATTTTGCAGCCATGTTTACAGGCATCATAGAAGCATTAGGAATCGTAAAATCAATTGAAAATCAAGGAAGTAACACTACTTTTTGGATTTCATCCTCTATTTCAGCCGAATTAAAAGTTGACCAAAGCGTTTCGCACAGTGGCGTTTGCCTTACTGTCGAGGCCATTTCAGGCAATGTTCACCGGGTTACGGCAATTGAAGAAACCATAAAAAAAACAGACCTAGCAACCTGGAAAACTGGAAAGCAAATCAATTTGGAGCGCTGCTTGCAAATGAATGGTCGTTTAGATGGGCATATTGTACAGGGGCATGTAGATACTACCGGTCTTTGCACTGAAAGAAATGATCTGAATGGTAGCTGGGAGTACACTTTTCAATTTCCAGAAAAGTATGCTTCCCTCATTATCGAAAAAGGGTCCATCAGTCTGAATGGCATAAGTTTGACCATTTTCAATGTCTCGATTGATACATTTACAGTAGCCGTTATTCCATATACTTATGAACATACTAATTTGCAACAAGCAGAAAAAGGAACTATCGTTAATATTGAATTTGACATGATTGGCAAATATGTAAACCGATTAGCCAGCCTTCAACAATCATGAGTAAAAGTCAACCTTCAGTAGCTATTGCCATTTTGAATTGGAATGGATTAAAGTTTCTTCAGCAGCTTTTGCCTGAGCTAAAGCTGCTCACCTATTCCAACTATAAAGTGTATGTAATAGATAACCATAGTTCTGATGAATCCGTAAATTATTGCAAACAAAATCACCCAGAAGTTCAGACTCTGGTTTTGGAAGACAATTATGGATTTGCAGGGGGGTACAATCGTGGCTTAGCTCTAATAGAGGAAGACTACTACCTGATTATGAACTCCGATGTAGAAGTACCAATTTCTTTTATTGAACCTTTGGTTGAAATGATGGAAGCAGACAAAAACATTGCAATTTGTCAACCAAAGTTGCTGGCACAACTGGATAAGACCATGTTTGAACATGCAGGTGCAGCAGGTGGCATGATGGACTTGTTGGGCTATCCTTTTTGCAGAGGTAGAATCTTTGAATATACCGAAGCTGATAATGGACAATATAATAACCCTATGGAAATTTTTTGGGCAACAGGCGCTTGCTCTATGGTGCGAAAGGAATCCTATTGGAAAGTGAATGGGATGTATGAATATTTCTTCATGCACTCAGAAGAAATAGACATGTGTTGGCAATTGATAGCCCATGGTCAAAAAATTGTTTACTGCCCTGCCTCTTACATCTACCACCTTGGCGGAGGAAGCTTATCTTATCATACGCCAAAAAAAACTTACTATAATTTTCGGAATAATCTGGTTATGATTGTTCGGAATTCTCCATGGCATCAATTGCTTTGGCTGGTGCCAATTAGATTCGCATTGGATATGCTGGCTGTAATTGTATTTCTGATCAAGGAGAACACTTCAAATAGTAGAGCAGTTTTAGGAGCATATAAAGATTTTTTTAAGTGGCTAATTAAAGACAAAACCAAGTCTCCGGAACTGAAGATATCTTTAATGTCAATTCCAATAGTTTACAAGAAGTCCATTGTATGGCAGCATTATGTTAAGAAAGTACAATTCTATACTAATTTGTAATTACTTTACGACGACCAATCCAAGTGCTGAAAATTTGATTAAAGCATCTGTCTGGTTATTGTATCCGGAAATTTGCATATTTCTTACTGCACTTGTATCGGGACTCATGATTTTATAATGCTTATTCCAATCAGCAACATTTTCTTTCACTGAAGTGACAAATATATTTTTGAAGGGTTTTCCCGGTTTCATCCATTGCAAAGCTTCATAAAATCCTAACCGAAAAACCAAAGCGCCATTTACTTCCTGGGGTAAGCTATCTATAAATAATCTTTGCTTATTCTTTATTTGTTCTATGGCTTGAATAGTGGTTTTAGAAATATTGCTCGCTGCTACATATTGAGCTCTGGATTTAAAGAGAAATAAAATACTAGACCCTGACAAAGCTACAAAAATCAGTAACCGCACATTCAACTTCTTACTTACCAGTGTGATTAAATACATTGCCATAATACATACAAATATTGAAGGCAAATACAAGTACCGCTCGCCTTCTACTCCGTGTGTATCTATACCCAAAGAAAGATATGGAAGCAACGAAATAGCTAATACAACCAATAGGAAATACAAGAGCCTTTTATTTTTAAAAATCAAAAGTGCCAAAATCGTCAACAACAACAACACAATGGAAGAAAATATGAAAGTAACAGTACTGACTGAAGGAGGAGCAAAACTGCGGGTATATAACCTCAACCAGTTTAGTAAGAGCTCTTTTACATTAAAATGAATAAAACTGTTGGCTTCATAAACACCAACTACCTGACCTATCAATGCGATTTTTATTACTAGAAATAAAACAAAAATTCCAGCTAAAATTAGCACATATTTAGCCTCTTTATTAAACTCATATCTATATGATTTTTTATCGAGCCAACTTAACCCAACAGCTACTATTGGAAAAATCCAAACAGATTCATAAGTAAACAATCCCATTGCAAAAAACACTGCAGACAATAAGATGTAAAATACATGTTCATTTCGTTGAAGATAAAATATAACTGCCGGAAGAAAAAACAAAGCACCAAGGCTACCTGATCTCCCAATGATCCAATAAATACTCTCACTATGAAAAGGATAAACGAAAAATAATACAGCCGTTAGCCAACTTAACCACTTGCCTTTTTCTTTTGAATACCTTTTAAACAATCTTGAAGATAAAGTGTACACCAAAAAAGCATTGCATAGATGTAGCAATAAGTTTGTTAAGTGATAACCCCATGCACTTTTTCCCCATAAAAAATAGTCTATAGCAATAGAGAGGTCACAAACCGGCCGGAAGGAATTTCTTTGAAACCATTTGCCTTGTTTACTCAGCGGAATATGAAT